>JAUZPS010000659.1 GCA_030705945.1 Bacillota bacterium | reverse complement strand
TTTTGCAATAAACATTTTACATAAACTTTTTATATTGCAAAATATATACCTTAATTCATAAGTTGCGAAAAGTTCAGCTTTGATAGTAAAATGCAGACGTATTAACTGCATTTTTTAATGTAAAATCTTTTTCGTAACTTAACTAATAACCAAATTTCGCAAATAACCAAGGAATGTAGTACCGTTTGAGAAATTAATATTCTGGAAATTTGCATCGCCGCCATTAACAAGGCTGCAATTCTGGGAACGTGCCAATACTCCGTTTAAATATAATTCAGCGACAGTTCCGTTATATTGTATGACTACATTGTTAAATTGGCCTAGAGGTATGTATTTTGAACTATAGGCTATTTGGGAATTATTCCACAGAAGCGATATTGTTCCATCCGGCTCCACATTTGCCCCTATCCACCTGTATGAGCTACCGCCAACAATTATCGGTTTTCTGAATGAAGGCAATGAATCAATCTTAAAGTCAAAACTAACGGAGAAATTATTAAAATTAAAGGATTTAAGTATGGGGGTTTGAATTATGCTTCCGTCAGTATTCATGTAAATTCCGTTTGAATATACACTGCCGCTTGTCTGATATGTTGCATTTCTTAAGAGTATGCTTTCATTTTTACCTGTTTCATCCACATTTGTATAATTCAACGTATATTTTGCTGTTGTACGGATAGGTGTAGTGTATACTATTAAATTACGTAAATAACCAAGGAATGCTGTGCCATTCGAGTAATTAACATTCTGGAAATTCGCGTCTTGGCCATTAATAGGCTTGAAATTCTGGGTACATGCTAAAATACCATTCAGATACAGCTTTGCTACAGAACCGTTATACTGTAAATCAACGGTGTTAAATACGCCTATGGGGATCGTAGTTGCGCTATAGGTAGTGTTTGAATTGTTCCAAAGTAATGATATTGTTCCATTTGGCTCAACATTAACACCTATCCACCTGTAGGATGAACCACCTATGATTATCGGTCTTTTGTATGTAGGTATTGAAGTAATCTTAAAATCAAAGGTAATACGGAAATTGTTAAAATTAAAGGATGGAAAATAAGGCGTTTGAATAGTGCTGCCGCTTGTGTTGGAATATGGATATATTCCATTTGAATAAACACTTCCATCAGTTAGATATGGCGCGTTTTTCAAAGTTATGTTGGTATTTTTGCCTGTTGAATCAACAGCCGTATTATTGAGAGTATATTTTGCAACTGTATAAAGAGTAGGAGTACTGTAGACGTTCAAATTGCGCAGGTACCCGGGAAATGCATATCCATTTGAGTAATTTATATTGAGAAAATTTGAATCTCCGCCATTAACTAACCTGAAACTTTGGCTGCAAGCCAGTGTTCCATTCAAATACAGCTCAGCTACTGAACCGTTATATTGTATAACAGCGGTATTGAAGGTACCTACTGGAATAACTGTTGAGCTGGTTGTAAAGTTTGAATTATTCCAAAGCAATGATATTGTTCCATTGGATTCAACATTGGCTCCAATCCATCTGTAGGCTGATCCACCTACAATAATTGGTTTTCTGTACGTTGGAACTGAGTCTATTTTGAATTCAAAACTTATGCAAAAATTATTAAAATCAAAAGATGACAATAATGGAGTCTGAATTCTGCTCCCATATGTTTCATCAGGGTATGGATATATACCATTAGAATACACACTGCCATCTGTCTGATATGGCGCATTTTTCAAGGTCATGTTCGCATTGATACCAGTTGCGTCAACTGCGGTATTCTTGAGCGTATACTTTGCTATCTGAACAAGTGAAGCATTTGAAGGTACTTCCAGCGCAAAACTTGCGAATACCTGAACTAACAATAGTGTTAATACTATAATCAGTGAAATAAAACCCCTTGTGATTTTTCTCATAGTCTAAAACCGTCCTTTCAATACAACTGAATTTTGATTCTGGCATAAGGGCGTTTCAAAAAATTCCTTGTTCAAGTCTATATGACGAAAACCCATTAATATCAAGTTTTTGAAACTCCCAGTTGCTAAGTTTTTTTTATACTACCTAAATGAATTTCTAGCCGGCTATGGGAATATAATATTACTAAACTGGCATTTCAGGTAAAAATATGGATGAAATGTAACTGGAGTTAGATGAAAGGTGAAAAAATCAGGTTGAACTGTGATAAAAAATGATATAAAGCGGCAAATTATTTCGGTGAAGGGAAAAAAATATGTTGATTTATATTAAAGCCAACATAGGAATGTATTTGGAAACTAGGACACTATTCCATAAAAGATAATTTTAATAATCTCATCAATAGACTGGTTTATATTGAATTTATTATTCGATAAAAAATCGTAGTCAAATATAGCCGGCAAGGTATTGCTAAGTATTAATAAAATAATATCCGTTGACACATCTTGCTTAATATAATTTTCTTTTATTCCCTCATCAATAAGTTCATGGATCAGGTTCGTTTTGAATTCCCGAAGATTATTAATATTAGCCCATTCGTTTGGAAATAAATATCTTATCTCTTGTATTAAATTGATAGGTATTCTATTCATATGATGAAAC
>JAUZPS010000658.1 GCA_030705945.1 Bacillota bacterium | reverse complement strand
AGTATTTACATATGATCAAGCTGGTAATAGGACGGCAAGAACTAAAGGAAAAATAAAGGCTGAATACAGCTATGATAAAAGAAACAGGCTCATTGAGAAGATTGAAGGAGCGGACCAGACTATCTATCAGTATGACCCTCATGGCAATCTGATACAGGAAAGCAGCAGACGTGGAGTTACTAAATATACATATGACTGTTTTAACAGGACTGCTTCTGTTCAAAGTGTTAATGGCGGTTTTATAAAGAATGTTTACGACCCCGAGGGATTAAGGTTTGAGGTTCAGGAAAACGGGCAGATAAGCCGGTTTGTATTTAGCGGAAGGGATGTTGTGTCTGAACTGGATGGCAGCGGTAGTTTGAAGTATTCGACGATAAGGGGACATGAACTTCTGGCCAGTAAGGATGTTACTGGGAAGGGGTATTATTATTTGAATAATGCTCACGGGGATGTTACGGCGTTAATCAGTGGAACTGGAGATATTGTTAATTCATATAAATATGATGCGTTCGGTAATACCGTTGAGGCTGTTGAGAAAGTGCAGAACAGATTCAGGTATGTTGGTGAACAATACGATCAGGTTACAGGGCAATATTATTTGCGTGCAAGGTTCTATAACCCAGTTGTAGGAAGGTTTACACAGGAAGACACTTATCATGGAGACGGGTTAAACCTATATTCATATGTACAAAATAACCCTATAAACTATTACGACCCAAGTGGTTATAGTTGTGAAACGAAAGGAAAACCTATAGCTAAAACGGAAGGCCCAAAGGTAAGTTATATTTTTTATACATCAAGCAAAGGATCTGATTTTAGTAAACAGGCCATGTACCGTAAAGCTCAATTGGAGAAGAGTGGAAAAAAGGTAATCATGGTCGAAACAAATAATGTGCAAGCATTTGAAAATGGATGGAATGGAATGGGTACTGTAGATGGTAAAAAAGTAAGTATTGAAGAAGTGGATATTTTTTCACACGGTAGTGAAAGAGCATTAATTTTAGAAGACGGATCATCTACAAATGCATTAAGTATAGATGGTAAAAATAGCAAAGGAGATTCTATCGGAGATATATCGAAACTTAATAAACAAAACATAGATAAATTGTATATAAACTCTTGTAATTCAGGCCATTTGGGTGTTGCTTCAACAGGCGCGGACAATTTAGCATCAACGTTTAAAAAAACTGGTACAATTAAGGAAGTATATGCATGGGATGGAAGTGTAGGCTTTGGTCCGGGCGGTGTACAATCCTTGTGGTCAGATAATTACGCGCCTAGACTATCAAATAAACAGGAAAGTTTTTATCAAATAAACAAAAAATACGGAATAGAAGGTACAAAGCCAACAGGACAAGTAAAATACTAATACTTTATAGATTAATTACTTATTATATAGAATATTATTAGTATGGAAGATTTTTTTGGAGGAAATTATGAAACATTTTTTTCTAGTATCATCAATAAGTATTGTTTTTATTTTATTAATTATTTTTCTTATTTTAAACAATAAATTTAGTAAGAAAATATATGAGAGGGATTATTTGGGTAAAATTGGGATTAAGAGCTCTTTTTTTTATAGCGATGTAATTAACTCAATGGGAATGCCAATAAGTGAAAATGAATTTCAAGACGGACAGGATTATTTAAATCTTAATTATAAAGGATGTGTATTATCGTTCAAAAAGAAGTCATCTCAAAACAAAGAGAAGTTCTTTCTGATGAATATTAAAGTTACAGGAGCTGAATTAAGATTTGGAAAATCAAATATAGGAATTGGAAGCAGTATGGATGATGTTGATAAGGCTTATAAAGGGATAAAAAAAATAAAGGATATTGACAGTGGATATATTGATGAAGGAACTTGGATAGAATTTGAATTTGATCATGAGAAAAAAGTTAATAGCATTCTAATTTACTTTGGACCTTAGTACCTTATGCCATTAAAACATCAATAAAAAACAAGAATTTAAGCAATCAAATTTACCAAATCCTCTGTTGATGCGGATAGTAAAGCATTCAAAGCAGAGGATATTTTTCGTCCTTTATCAGTTAGAGCATACTTGTGCTGATTGGGAAGCTTCCTGATAATAACATGAGAACGAAGCAGCGAATCTGACGGCTGATCTTTGAAGAAAGCTTTTTGCCAGTCAATCCTTTAGACCAATCCGTACCAATAAGTTTTTCCTGTAATGCCTTATTTGTTATAGCGCCTGCATTAAAAGCCGAATCTGATATGACTCTCAAAAGTTCATTATCCTTACCGGTTATATCCAAGCTTCAAAACTTTTTCCCATTTCGAGAAATTGAATGTGTTATATCTCCAAATATTTTGCCAACGGTGTTTTATCAGAAACAGTTGCAAGCTGTTCCGCAAAACTCTTATTCCGTTCAAACTCTTACTCTAAGATTTATATCTGCTATGCCTTTACGCATAGGGAGAAATTTTTTGCCCTTTTCTTTTCATCACCTTCGGTATAGCACTGAACAAGATATTTCTGGGGATTGTTCATTATTGTTTCAATTCGCAAGACATTTTGTTGGTTGTAAAACTTTACACTGTT
>JAUZPS010000657.1 GCA_030705945.1 Bacillota bacterium | reverse complement strand
GATTCTATTTCACCAACAAACTCATTTCCTGCCAATGAATTTTTTAGGTTGTCAAATGTTTTGCCTTTTGAACCACCATAACAACAATATAAAGCAATTTTTTTGTTTTTAATTTCTACAGATGATAAAAGCGTATTTAAAGGCGCAACAAATGAACCTGCCCATACAGGTGTACCGATAATTATTAAGTCATAATTTTTCGGATCTTTATCCAAGGGAAATATTTCTGGTTTAGATTTAAAAAACACCTGCATTCCCCCTTTAAAAATTTTTAAGAAGTTAGATTTTGGTAGGCTTTTTCTAGTCTTAATTTCTGAAAGGTCAGCATTAATTTCATTTGCCATACTTTCTGCTATTAACCTGCTATTGCCACTTAGTGAATAGAAAATAATCAGTTTTTTATTAGATTTATCAACCATAAAGTTCCTCCAGTATTAATATTAAACAATAATTTTTATACAACTGAATTAACAAATAAATTTGTGGTAAATATTAACTACTATTTATTATATCAAGCATTAAAGATTAATATAAGTGTATATAATAAATTTTATAAATATTATATATATTATTATTTAAAAAATAAAAAATAAATAATTTTAAGATGTTTACTTTGTTATTTTTATGGAAAAGCTAAGTATCGTTAAATATGAGACTGAAAATTTATAAAAAAAAATAAGTATTAACTCAAAAGTTTTATGTTATATATTTTGTAATAAACATTTTACATCTATTTTTTATACTGCTAAATATATAATTTGATTCTTTTTCAAAACTAAATATAGACCCAAAAGTGTTATATATAAAAAGCACTATTAATCTTACATTTGACGGAGCAAAATAACGAACGCTTTAACGTTATTTTGCGATAGGCAAATGTAAAAGATTAATTGCTTTTTATATAGATTTGATATAAATTTATTTTAATGAGGTAGAAACGATGACTCTAGAAAATATTTATGGAAAAATATTCTATTATTTTCTTTATTCTATTAACCCTTTAAAGAAACAACTTGTAGATACCCCCTGCAGTATTCACAAGTTTATAAATTTACAATCGTTGGAAATATTGAAGAGTGACAATTATACAGACGCGTTCAGTTTTTTTTATGATAACATATCCTTTTTAAACGAAGGTGTAGTATGGGCTGATCAGGACTTTAAAAGTTCAGGTCACTTTTATAATCCATATAATAATAGAGGGTTATATGGCAATCGTAATGCTCTTTCCCTAGGAACTGAATACTATAGGAACGCAATTGAGTTTTGGAAAAAATCAATTACTAATGAATCTATGTTTTATTTAGGAGCGGCAGTTCATATCATACAGGATATGACTATACCACAGCATGCTAATATAAAACTATTGGACAGTCACCGCCAATATGAAAATTTTATCAGAAGAAACTATAAAAACTATAGCGATTTTATAGCTCAAAAAGGCGGCTATTATCTTTGCAGCATCGAAGAATATATAACCTATAATTCAAGGAATGCTATCAATATTTATAATAAGCTTAAAAATATTGATAATGAAAACGATAGATTCTACAACATAACCAGATATATACTACCGCTTGCTCAGAAAACTACAGCAGGCTGTCTAATGATGTTTTACAAGGATACTATGAAAGGAAAATGCAACTAAAATTATCAATAGAAAAACAATAGAAAAATTATTAATAATTTTAAAGCGTTAACGACTCAAGTTATGTTAACAAAGTTAACGATGTCAACGGCTTTAGCTGCTTTAATGGCTTAAAACTTATTATAATTAACAACAGTAACAAAATTTATCAAAAGACAAATTTTGTTACTGTAAGGCTTACATTGAAGAGCTTAATTTATATATTTTGCAATAAACATTTTACATCTATTTTTTATATTGCAAAATATATACTTTGTTTCATAAGTTACGAAAAGTTCATCTTTGATAGAAAAATGCAGACGTATTAACTGCATTTTAATGTAAAATCTTTTTCGTAACTTATATAATTTTTTACTGAGTCACATCAAATGAGTAGTTTTTTCCAGAGTTGTTGTCCCAGTTGTTTGCGCAATCTTTAAAACAGATATTCATTGTGTCTGAGTATTCTACTGGTAAAGATGCTTCAAACCCTGTCAAAGATTTATTCATTTTAAAATATGACGATCTATCCCAATTGCTTCCATATCCGATATGAGCATAAATGTCATTTGCTCCGCTTTTAGCAAGCAATCCATCATATATAACCTTTATCTTTTCACCAGCAGTTGGCACAGCTGGACTTAAACTAATACCATTTTGCATATACTCAGTATTTTTACTTGATCTTGGCATTCTAATATCCTCCATTTAATTATCAAAATTGTTATGAAATTAACAAATACAGCGCGTGCTAATAGATTTAATATAATAATCACTAAATCTATTTATATTAAAATCAATTAATCATTTACATTTTTTTATGGCAAAATACTGTGGAACCGTTTGTTATTTTGCTCTTCCAAATGTAATATTAATAATGATATTAATATTAGTTAGTTTTTAAAGCCTCTTTTATATAAAAAGCACTATTAATCTTACATT
>JAUZPS010000656.1 GCA_030705945.1 Bacillota bacterium | reverse complement strand
TAAAAAGCAATTAATCTTTTACATTTGCCTATCACAAAATAACGTTAAAGCGTTCGTTATTTTGCTCCGTCAAATGTAAGATTAATAGTGCTTTTTATATAGAATCAATCATTTAGGAATGTTGAAAAAATAACTTCCGATAAAATCTTCGCTTACGTGTTCACTTAACTCGTGAACACCCGCTCAGAATCGGAAGTAATTTTTCATTCATTCCTTAATATCTTATCCCAAGCCATCCAACCAGCTTAAGATAACTTTGGTCTACTGTCATACCCGAAATTGAAGGGTAAAATAAAACAAACAAAGCCACTGTAATAACCATATAACTTATTATAAAAACATTTGCTGCAGTCCTCCAAGATGGTATTGCCTTATCATTCATAAAAATATATGCCAAAAATTCAGGCAAACTCTCTCTTATATAATTCAGAACATAGACAGTACATAGCATCATAAACGGAGTTGCCGCGAAGAAATGGTATATAAACAAGCATCTGTCTACAAAAAACCATGGCAGGTATTCGAAGGAAAACGCAACCAATAAAGGCATTACCCTCTTATCCTTCTTCAATAAACCTATTAGAAAAGCAAAAAATACGCTTATTATTCCAAACCAGAACACCGCCGGATTGCCCAATACATAAATAACTGAAATCTTGCCTTCAGGAAGACTCTTTCCCTTGTACTCGTATAAAGGTTTTTCTACCCAAGGCCATGTTTGCGCAGTAGATGCATATGGATGAGTTTCTGTAAGGCCGGTGTGATAATCATACATATCTTTTTGATACTGCCATACTTCTCCAAGATTATGTTCATGTCCTGGTAGGTTGATAATAGGTAAATATGACGCAACATATATTGCCGCAGGAATCACTGCAAAAAATACAATACAGCTTAATGTTGGAATTATAATACTTCTTTTAACAAAACCATTGGCCCATACAGGAAGGCCTTTTTTTGATTTCCTTTTCTTCAAAACCTTTTTGTAGTCAATATACTCCAATAGCTTTGATGTAAAGTAAAGCATTGCAAGTCCCGCCCCTGCATAAACGGCTGTCCACTTGCTGGCGCAGCCCAATCCCCAGAAAACGCCTGCAAGAAACAAGGGTAGCAACGACTTTTTGAGTCCGACATTATAAGACTTGTTTGAAAAGCTGTCATACATAAAGTAATATGCGAGAATTATGAAAAAAGTAGCGTAAGAGTCTATTGTACCTATTCTTGTTTGCGCAAAGTGCATAAAGTCAAACATAATTAAAAATGCGCCGATAAATCCGCATAGCCTCTTAGAAAACACTTTCTTGCCGAACATATACATTAAAGGTATCATAGCCGCGCCAAATAGCGTTCCCATTATCCGCCAACCAAATGGATTCATCCCGAATATTGTAATACCCACAGCAATAAACAGCTTCCCAAGCGGTGGATGCGAAGTTTCATATGGTTCCATTCCGTTAAGGTTCTCAAATGCCGTACGAGGGTGATATATCTCATCAAAATACGATGAATTCATATAATTTCGTTCATACGTGTCAAAATACTGTTCGTCAAATAGGCTTTCAACCTTCCCAACGCTTTTGGGACTAATATTTTCCTTTGTTATAGAACTTATTTTTATAGGTTCTTTACTTTCTTTTTCAAATATAGCAATTTCATTTAAAGTTCCTCCAGGTGAGTCTACAGTAAACCTTAGAGCCTTAGTTGTTGCTTCCAGATTATAAGCGCCCCAACTCAAATTCATATCATCTTCAATTTTCAGGTCAGGTAAACCTACAAACTTTCCGTCTTTTGAGAGGTAATCTACCTTTAAATATATCTTGCCGACACCGTCATAGTATGCCATTTTCGAAATCTGACACTCTTTGTCAAAATTTACAGTAAAGGTTTCCCCTTTCGACTCAGGCTTCCAGTATGTCTGTGGAACTTTTGTGCTTCCAAGATTAAAAAGCGCGATAGCCAAATAAATAAGTGTCATAACCGACATTATAATTAAATCTTTTACGTCGATTCTAAAAGATTTCTTCTCGCTCAAGTCCCCCATATCAGCTTTGCCTTTAGGAATTTTATCTTTTTGATCATGATCCCCGTTTGATTTTCCAGACATCCTAAATACTGAAAATACATCTTTCCCCATCTTTTACCCCCCGATTAATAAATGCGCGCGTTACCAATATAGCCATAGGTATGCAAATACATTTACCATGGTTTAATATTAATATTTTCTCGTTCATTTGTAAATAAAATAATACAATAGGGTAAATCATGGATCCATCGCTTACATTAATAACTCCGATTATCAATAGTGTTTTTGGTAGATATAGGGAGTTGCTCCCTTGGATTTAATGTTATATGAAAAAGCCTTAGCGGTGAATTCATCCTAACAAGTTTGCCACTTGCATCATAACGATCCTCTATGATGCTTTTGGTATATATCTATTGCTATAGTTATTATTAAAGTTGTAGCACATGCGATAAAAATCAATATTGAAATACAATATAGCCCAATTCTTCCAAGCCTTCTGAAAACCACCTTGATTTAACAACACAGGCAGCCCCTATCAAAAATAATAAGAT
>JAUZPS010000655.1 GCA_030705945.1 Bacillota bacterium | reverse complement strand
TGAATTTCATCATTTCATTATCCATATTATTTAAAAAATCCCCTCTCTTTACGGTTCCGTTTCTTACCTTAAGCAGTATCAAAAAAAACACCATAACACTTGTTTCAAATAACTACATACTACATTTTATCACCAAAAAGCTTAAATTCAAATATGAAGGAAAATATAATAATACTTAAGTTTTCCTGCCTCCATATTGTTACGTCTTTAATAAACTTAAATTATAAAACCCCTTCGCAATCACATTAAAGTGACTTCGAAGGGGTTCTAGCCTTTCGTGTAAGACAGATGTCTCTACGCTGCTCGCAGATTTGCTTAAACGTACTCACATTTTTAAATATTCTTACACAATCTTACGGTTATGTCAATTCATTTACATTATTAAATAAGTATTTTTTTTCAGGGGCATTCGCTAAATATGTTAATTATTTATGGTATAGCTTGAAACATATTAAAGTGTGGAAGTAAGACTTCAATATCCGATTGAGTTTTATTATCCCAGTCAGTGTATGACGCGCCTGTAGTTGAATCAGGCGTTGCAGATACTGTTAGAAAGTCGGGAAACGCGTCAATACCAATAAATGTGATATCAATCGAACCCAACTTACCTGAAGCTTCACCCAGACCTGATTTCCTATAATCTCCAAGCATCAAATAATATTTATCCCAGGTTATTTTACCAGACACCGAATCAATTTTCGAATTATTCTGAGGCTCAAAAGCGTTATTTATCAACAATGTATCATCTGTATTAACAGTTAATATGCTGCTTTCATCAACTTTGACTGAAGCGTAATTATATCTAAAATTGACTTTATATCCGCTTATATTGCTAAGATTATATCCGTAAAGATTCAATTTTAATGGATTTCTACCATGAAGAGGTGTATAGACTATAGTTTCCGGACATTTTAATTCAAAATATGGAACTTGTGTAGATGTTGAGTAATCATTAGCGGATTTGCTAAAATTTTTGGCAGTTAACACTATATCGTTAAAATTTACTACCCCATCACAGTTAAAATCCGCGTTTTCCATATAACCCTCATTGCCTTTTATTAAATTAAAACTCTTTGCAATAGCTATAACATCGGCCATATTAACTAATCCGTCACTATTTATATCGCCACACATCATTATTGTGTATGCGCCGTTCTGGCTCACGTTTACCTGAGCTTCAGATGACTTCCAAACATAACCTGCATCAATGTTTCTTTCGATATAACCCGGTTTGCTTATCTTTATATTATAAAAAACTGTACTGCATGCGGAAGTCATAAAACTGAAATATCCGCTTGAATCTGTTACAGTCTCTGCTGCTCCCCCGTTTAACGAAACTTTGAAGCCACCTCGTTCTATTTTGTTTTCTGTTTTAAATTCAGGAGCTACATATCCATAGATCAAATGTGGCTGATATGGGGCTGTGGGAGCAGATTGAGTATTAAAGGAATTAATTTTACTGTAATATGTATCGGTTTGATTATTATTTGTAAGGGTTAATATTGCTCTGAAATTATATTTGGAAAAAGCTTTGAGGTTATATAATTCGTAACTGTCTATCGCTGAAAAATTATTTGCGTTATATGTTTTATAAATAATTGTTTTTATTACCTTCGTTGGATCATCTTCTGTCCAGTACTCATAACTGACTGTATAATTGCATCCTTTAATCCATTCAGCAATGGAACTGTTCAGCACAATCGTCTGAGTACCATTAATAGATGTATACGCGTGATTTGAGGTATACGTGTCAAGCAAGGGATTTTGAGTATCGTCACCAGATGCAGGGGTAGGTGTAGCCGCATTGCAAGTGGCGTACAATAAAAACACAGTAGTTAGAATAATTGTAATAAACAGAGCTTTTAGTACTTTTTTAGAACTTCTCATATGAATTCCTCCTTTAAAATATTTCAAATTACAAATCGCTTTGATTTAATTTGATTAGGTGTTTTAAAAAATTCTTTATTCAAGTATTGTATTATGAAAACCTATTGTATTAATTTTTTTTAAAACCAGTTGACAAGTTTTCTTTTGGATACTGCCTTAATGAACAAAAATCGCAACTAACGTTAATCATGAGTAACATTTATATACTAATAATATTATACGTTCTCTTAGTTGTCAAGCCTTATTTACAGCACAATGTAAACTCAGATTAACTCTTGCAGAATTTATACATCATGATATTAGGTATATAAAAAGCACTATTAATCTTACACTTGACGGAGCAAAATAACGAACGCTTTAACGTTATTTTGTGATAAGTAAATGTAAAAGGTTAATTGCTTTTTATATAGTATCAAAAAAAACTTAGCAACTGGGCGTTTCAAAAACTTAATATAATGAGTTTTCGTCATATAAACTTGAACAAGGAATTTTATGAAACGCCCTTATTAAAGATTACAGGCCGGCAAAATAAAAACTGATATTAATAAAATAAAAACTTTAATTAGCGTTTCAATAAACGGATACCGCCAAACAAGGGGTATTTTGAAACGCCCTAATGGAGGCGAAACAATGCAGCTTACCACAAAACACTTCGGAGTTATTGATATCGATGAAAGCAGAATCATTG
>JAUZPS010000654.1 GCA_030705945.1 Bacillota bacterium | reverse complement strand
TGCAGTATCAGAAAGAAAAGTTGTCAATTGGGCGTTTCAAAAACTTCATATAAGGTAATGTAAAAAAATAAACTGGTCAACTGGTCGTTTCAAAAACTTGATATAATGGGTTTTCATCATAGAAACTTGAACAAGGAGTTTTTTGAAACGCCCTTATTGGTTTTCATCATACAAAACTTGGAGCAAAGAATTTTTTGAAACGCCCTTATTCTATAGTAAAATACCGTTAAATCGTTCATTATTTTGCTCTGCCAAATTGAACGATCAAAAATGTTATTTTTACTTTTCTGTAATTATTTTTAACTATTCTGTAATTACTTAAATTTCTATTAGGTGTATCATAATTACTGTAGATAACCTTGACAACACTACAGCGGCAGTAATGTATTACATAAACTCTCTAAAATTACTCTTTGTAAGCATGACGTAAATTTTTATCCAATGTTTAAAAGTAGAGTAATTTCTCTCCTGAAGGGTTACCTGATGATAGAAAGAAAAAATCTACTTTATTAGACATCCCAAAATGACATACCTCAACTGCCGCTGATTTTTTTTATTCGTAATTGTTTCTACTTCATCTCCAACTTTTCAAATATCCCTCTGCATATAAAAAGTATAGCTACCGCAGCTGCTAAATTATATGTTATTACAAACGCGTAGGTTAGATACTGGCTGATCTTCAGCAAGCTAAGCACAACATCCACCGCAACCGCCGGCCCGACTATAAATATAACCAGAAGCATTTTAATAAGCATTTCAAAGCTTCTTCCATGAGTTGAACCAAAAAGCCTTCGCGTCAATACATCACTGTAAGTGTAAATAGCCCCATAGGTGGCATAAACGACCGTATTTAGCAAAATGATTATTATATTTGACTTAAAAACAAACCCAACTGCGGCAAATAACACAAATCCGTCAATGCAATTCTTAAGATTTTCTGCTAAAGTGGCAAAAAAAACTTTGCTGGCAGAGCTTGCCGGAATCAGATATATATAAGGTTTATCCAATTCCTGAACCCATTTCCCCTGAAGAGAAAAGAAAAATTGCATATATAGTGAAAAGTAAAGAATATATTTTATATTGGCAAAAGGAAAGAACTGTTTTGCTCCAAGTCCTATTATCAAGATAATTATTGTATTGCGATTAACAAGAAAAAAGCCCGTTTTTTTATATTCAAGCATATGCCTTAAGAATATAGTTTTAGCTCCGAAGGAATTGTATGAATGCTTTACGTTTTTGAGCTTCGCGCCTCTGAAAATATTTCCACCCTTACCCTGTTTTCTTACCTTTATAAGCTCTTCCAGCTTTTCTGTCGCTGCCAGAACATCCTCATAATAATCAGTTCTCAATTTATAAACAGCTATTACCATAAGAGCTGTTGATATAAGCACCAAAGCGACATTAAGGTAAAATGAAACATTGATTCCTTCAACAGCGCAGAGCAGAATATTCTTAAACCAGCCTATGTACGGTATCAATGTAAAGTATTCGGAATTAAATATAATTGCCGCAGATTTCTCGAAATCTCCGGTACCTAAAAGTACAAGAAAAAAAATCCCTATTACTGCATAGATAACTATATTAAGCGCTTTCTCAAAGTTGCGTCTTATTATTTTTGATTTAGATGTAATGGAGTAAATCAACATTCCTATAAGGGGCATGGTAAAAAAGAGAAAAAAAGTGCTTGCGTAAATTATTATTACCCCAACAGAGTTAATAGGAAAGTTATTTTTAAGATTAGGTATCTGAAAGGACATGAATAAAAGCATAATAAAGGTCTTAAAAAACTGCTTAATAAACCCATACAATAAAACATGTTTGGGGGATATGGGAGAAGTAAACACAAAATTTACATCCGCAAGCCTGAAAAAACTGCTACCGCTGTTTATTCCCTGTTTAAAGTCAAAATAGAAAACGAGCATTAAAGCCAGGCTTACAATTATCCCATAAACTTCTGTAGATCCGGTTTTAAAGGTTTTCACCGGCATTATAAAGCTGACAATCACGAGTATGACAAACGAAAGGAAGGCAAATATATATCCAACAAGTATCAGAGGCTTCTTTTTTAATTCAAGTATGATATTCTTAAGACTTTTAAATAGAAGGTATCTCAAAGGTTTCATTTTAACCCTCCGTCACTTTAAAGAATATTTCCTCTAAAGATTTATTTTCCTCATTTATTTCGTCCCTTGTCCTGACAAGAACTATTTTGCCATTCTTCATAATAAGAGCCTTATCCCAGATATCAATTACGCTGTCAATAATATGTGTGCTTATCAAAACGCTACAGCCGGAATTTCTTAATTCAACAAAAACCTCTTTTAATTCCTTTATGGCTTTTGGATCAAGTCCTACCATAGGTTCATCAAAAAAAACGACCTTAGGTTCTAACAAGAGCGCGCAGCAGATACTTACCTTTTGCTGCATTCCCTTTGACAGCTCTTTTCCAAGCTTATTCCTTTTGTCCGAAAGCTCAAATCTCTCAAGAAGCCGTTCAACCTTCTCTTTATATTGTTCTATAGTATAAGCGTGAGCAATGAATTCCAAATGCTCATAGACAGTGAGCATTTCATATAAAGCAGGAGTCTCCGGTATATATCCGAATAGTCTTTTGGC
>JAUZPS010000653.1 GCA_030705945.1 Bacillota bacterium | reverse complement strand
TAAATAAACTTTGACTTGTATTAAATGCCCATAATATTATAACCACAGTCAACATAAATAACTTCGCCGGTCATACCACTTGATAGGTTGCTAAGCAGATAAAGAGCTGATCCACCTATGTCATCCTGAGTTACTCCTCTCTTTAGAGGCGCTTTTTCTTCCACAGCATCAAGTATGTTGCTGAAATCCTTAATAGCTTTTGCTGAAATTGTTTTAATAGGACCTGAGGAAATAGCGTTAATTCTAATACCGTTTTTGCCAAGGTCAGGAGCAAGATACCTTACGCTTGCTTCTAATGCGGCTTTAGCAACTCCCATTACATTGTATCCTTGAAGTACTCTCTCAGATCCAAGGTAAGATAATGTGACAATACCGCCACCATTTGTCATGAGTTCCTGAGCTTTTTTACAAGCAGCAACAAGGGAATATACACTTATATCCATAGCATGACTAAAACCACTTCTTGAAGTTTCAATAAAGCCATTGACTAAATCTTCGCGGTTTGCGTGAGCTATAGCATGCACCATTCCATCTAATCTTCCAAAGTCGGATTTGATTGAGCTGAAAAGACTGTTTATTTCTTCGTCAGAACCTATGTCACACGAATATATTGCCGAGTTCCCAAGATCTTTTGCAAGGTCCTGCGCATTAGCTTTTTCTCTTTCGCCTTGATAAGTAAAAATTACTTTTCCACCTTCTGCATGAACTGCCTTTGCTATACCCCAAGAAATGCTCCATTTGTTTCTGAGACCCATAATAAGTATATTTTTATTTGATAATAATCCTTGCATTTTTACTCTCCTTATTAATATCAATTGTTCGATAATTATACCAGTATGTTTTTATAAATTCAAGCTTTAAAAATTATATAGCGCTTTTTACATCAGCAAAAGCGCATGTATTACATGCGTGTAGCAGACTTGGGAAAGTCAATACTTTTTTATAAAAAAAATAAATTTTATTATTATTCGTTCTATTGACACAACACTTTTACTGATATATAATTCTCAATGGTAATACAATTTTAACATAATATTAACAAAAAAATTATTGTAATTACTGGGTGTGGATAAATTAAAAAGTTATTCACATATTTTGTGTATCATATTCGATTTACATAATCAAATAATGGTTAACATCTTATAAATAAAGACTTCTGGGGTTTTTATACCTAAATAACTTATCCACATCCTTGTGGATAAATCCTATTCTTAAATGGTTTTATTTAATGGAAACGGTAATTTCTCGTTCAGCATTTCCTCTATTTTCTCAAAGACTATATTATTAAAAAGCACATTTTTATGGTTCGATGCGTTAAGAATATTACCGTTAAGTAAGTTATCTATTGTAAGATTGTTTTCTCCAACATTAAACACCTGAGTTCTTATATTCCACTCGTCAAGACTTGCGCTTTCAGTGGTTACCACTTCATCATACTGGCCTAATATGCTCCCAGTCTGGATATTATTATTAAGCCCATTATTTATAAGGCCAGGTAGAACTTTTGTTATTAAAGGGTTATCAGGAGCAAGATCCTTTATTCCTTGGTCATTATACAAACTAGAACCTAATGTTGCCCAATATGAGCCTTTGTGGGGTACTGAAACAAAAATAATCTTATTGACATTGCTTTTAGAAACATAATCTTTGCTGCAGGTATAATACCTTACAACTAAGCCTCCCATGCTATGAGCAATAATATCAAACTTATTAACTTGTATTCCCTGTCTTAGATAATTAATCTTTTGCTTTTGCAAAAATAAGTCGAGTTCCTCTGCTCCGTATTTTACTCCAGACTCAGATTTATAATTTAGAGACATGCATTCTATACTTTTAGATATTAAAAACTCTTTCATGCTGTCAAAAATATCCGTATGTTCCTGATAACCATGGATCATAATAACTGGAGGTCTTATAAGCTTCACAACAACTGAGGATTTCAATATGGATTTATATATATATGCTGAGATTTCCACTGTTGGATTAAAGCCGGTAGAAGTGGTTAACTGCTCCGGTGGCAGGTACTTTAGAACCGCTTCTCCAGTGGAATCTGTTCTGTAGCTTAGGGGATAAATCTTGCCAAGGTTTGAGGATATATTAAAGTTTAATGGAACATTTGAACAAGGATTTCCATAAATATCTCTCACATTTGCCAACAGCAATAAAAAGTTCTGTGAATCGCATGAGAGAGCTTCAACCTGTGGGTTGGCAATGGAAAGTTTTATAATGAGGTTATTTTTATAGAATACCTTGTATTTCAAATAATCAGATAAATTCTGATAACCCATCAATAAAGCAAATATTAACATAAGCAAAACTGCGATAAAAATTCTCTTATTTGTTTTCATTTTACCCAACCTTTTAAAGATGGCCTTTTGATAAGATATAAACATTATAAAAATCGAACTGTAAACAAGTTTTTGTTTGGCGCCTAAAAGTACGAGAAACTGTATTTAATTTAGATAATAAAGTTAATCATTTTAGGTATATAAAAAGCACTATTAATCTTACATTTGACGGAGCAAAATAACGAACGCTTTAACGTTATTTTGTGATAGGCAAATGTAAAAGATTAATTGCTTTTTATATAGTATCAAAAAAACTTAGCAACTGGTCGTT
>JAUZPS010000652.1 GCA_030705945.1 Bacillota bacterium | reverse complement strand
GGAATTGGAAAAGGCATTGACACCATACCGTGAAGAACTTAAAGGGAAAACCGCATTTGTTACAGGAGGTGAAATAAGGATAATTACCACTGCCGAGTTATTACACAGTCTGGGATTGGAAATATTGGGACTTAGAGGATTTCACTTTGATGTTTATGGTGAAAAATTGCTTGAGGAATATCTGGCTGAGGTTCAGGGCAGTGAGAAAACCATTATAAACATAGGAACAGGCCAGCCTTTTGAACAGGCAAACCTTTTGGCAAAATATAAGCCTGATGTATATGTCGGTCATCCCGGAGGGAATGGATGGGCTTCCAAGCAAGGAATTCCGGTATTCCCGCTGTTTGGTCAGCAGTATGATTATATGGGGTATTTAGGGGTTTTTGAAGTGGCAAGAAGGCTTGCCAGGACATTTCGAAATACAAGCTACAGTAAAAATATTTCAAAACACGCAAAGCTTCCATATCGAAGTGATTGGTATTCACAAGATCCGTTTTCATATATTGATGAGAACATTCCCGAGGATATAGCACTATAAAAAACATAAGGGAGGTTGATTTCATGTCTGGCAAGGCGCAAGTATTTGAAAAAGATTCAAAAGAGAAGGGTAAAATCGAAATAAAGGGTATAAGCCGTATATACAACATTAGAAGAAACAACGGACAGGAAAAGAGTGAATTTTTGGCTATACAAAATGTAAACCTCACAATAGAAAAAGGAGAGTTTATTTCAATAGTAGGTCCCAGTGGATGTGGGAAGTCAACTTTGCTGGACATTATAGCAGGCCTCGCCAAACCTAATGAAGGTGAAATATATATTGACAATAAATTGATTACCGGACCTGCTCTGGATAGGGGGATTGTTCTTCAAGGGTATGCATTGTTTCCATGGAGAACGGTACGGCAAAATGTTGAGTTCGGTCTTGAAATAAAAGGTGTTCCCAAATCACAAAGAAAGAATATCAGTCAGGAGTTCATTGAATTGGTTGGATTGAAAGATTTTGAAGACAGATATCCATATGAGCTTTCAGGCGGTATGAAGCAAAGGGTAGCTATCGCAAGGGCGCTCGCATATGATCCCGAAGTTTTACTGATGGATGAACCTTTCGCAGCAGTTGATGCTCAGACAAGAGAAACTTTGCAGGATGAACTTTTGCGTATATGGGAAGAAACACATAAGACAGTTATTTTTGTAACACATAGTATTGAGGAAGCGGTATTATTGGCGGACAGGGTTGCTGTCATGTCGGTAAATCCGGGTACTATCCAGGAAGTAATAAATATTAATCTTCCAAGACCAAGGCGCGCAGGGGATGTGCGGACATCGGCAGACTTTGCATGGACAACTCACAAGGTTTGGGAGCTTCTGCATTATGGTGAGGTTGAAGAAAGGAAGGTAGTAGTGTCAAATATAAATTTAGCTGACGAAATTTCCACTTCAGCAGCTTTATAAATATAAAAGTAATATAAGAGTTGTAATATTGTTTTAAGGTCATATTTCACATTAAGATATGACCTTAATAACAACAATAAAGCCAATAAAACATATAGGTAATATAATTTGTAAATAGTATAAGGAGGCTTGCTATGACTAATTTTAATAAAAAATCAAATAATAAAAATGATATTAAACTTGAGTCGATAATTTTAAAATTGGCAGAAGAAATCCAAAATGGTACCATGACAATTATAAAGCAGGATAGCGTTGTGATACAGATCAATACATTTGAGAAATTTGTAATGGATGAGGAATATCTGGCAGTAGGATAAAAGCACATTCATATTTTTAACAAATAAAACTTATTAATCTACTTGACAAACAAGGAATTGTGAAGTAATATAAATAAAAACGATAGGAATAATAGGGATGGTAGTTGACCGGAAAACTGGAGGCTAATCTTTAAGTATCTATTATGGATTCTTAAGGTTAGCTTTTTTGGTTATTCTGAAAGGAGTTGATTTTATGGGGGCTGAAGCAGGAGAACTGACTGATGCTGAAATCAGGCATTTATTGAAGGAACATTGTTATGGCTCCAAAACAGATATAAAGCTTAAATGTTTGAATTTACCGGTTTGCCCGGTATGCAATATTCATTGTAACTTCTGCAAAAAGGGCTTTGGCAAAAGAAAGGACTTGATATTAAAACCAACTGAAGCTGTAGAAGTTTTAGATAGGGCGCTAAAGCTTTTTCCTGGCATTATATCAGTAAGCATTGTCGGACCGGGAGATACATTGGCAACACAACATGCCTTTGAAACTTTTGAGCTCATAAATGAAAAATATCCTGAGTTGGAAAAGCATTTAACAACAAATGGACTTATGTTGAAAGAAAATGCAGAGAGAATTGCCCGTATAAGTATAAAAACTGTGACAGTTAATGTGAATGCAGTAGACGCAGATATATTACAGGACATTTACTCCAAAATAATTTATAACGGCTACCCGATTAAAGACAAAGATGCTGCATTATGGTTGTTACTTGCCCAGGCAGCAGGAATCAAAAGGCTAAGTGATTTAGGTGTAAATGTAAATATAAGTACGGTTTTTATTCCGGGAATAAATGATGATAATATTGGAGAAGTAGCAAGGGTAACATCCAAACTCGGGGCATCAACAATAAGTATATATCCGGTATTTGATTTT
>JAUZPS010000651.1 GCA_030705945.1 Bacillota bacterium | reverse complement strand
TATTACATCCGCCATGTTTATAGCTCCATCATGTTTTAGGTCCAGAATGTTTCCGGATGAGGGCGTTGATGTAGGCGTCGGTGAAGGTGTCAATGTATGCTTAAGAGTGGCTGTTGAAGTTGGGCTTGAAATACCCTGAGTGAATTTCCACCAGTTGATATTAAAAAGGAAACCGCTGCCGCCCGTAAATTTAAAATAGAGATCATGTATCCCAGTAGCGCCGCTGACTGTACAGGACTTGGTTACCCAATTCTGCCACCCTCCTGTACCCGATACCGCGCAGGTTCCCACTACCTTGCCAGTTGGACTGTCTAGACGAATTTCAATGTTACCTCCACTATTTGCAGAGGATACCCTGGCATCAAAGGATGTGGCTCCGGAACTAAAATCTACACCTTTTACCTTTATGTAGTCTCCGTTCTCGATATTACTTACATTCATACCACCTTCACTGCACACTTCCGTTTCGACGCCGGATTCCCAGCAAATTGTTTCAGCTTCAATTTGAATGAACGGATTCAAAGTACCGATTTGAGATGCGCCCGATGTAGACCACCATGGCATCTTTGTGATCGTGCCGTCTGCATTATAGGTCATTTTATCCACGCATATCGAGCGCCTTTCACGATGTGTGGAAGTTTCTGCTAAATTCAGGGCATAATTGAAGCCAAAACAGTATGAATTCCCCTTATAATCGATTATTCCCGGATGGTTCCCTGAGGAAGCCGGATTCGGGTCCATAACCTTTCCCTTCCACGTCCAGGGTCCAGTTGGGCTGTTGCTCATTGCATACCCTATTCCTTCGGGACAGCATGTGGATGCGTATGCAAGGTAGTATAAACCATTTCGCTTGTAAAACCATGGGCCTTCCTGGTAATCTGACGGTTTGGAGGATATCTTGTTAATGCCTCCAGAATAGGAGATCATATCTTTATTCAACTTCACATAATAACAACTTGGGTTTCCCCAATAAAGATAGGCTTGTCCGTCATCGTCAATGAACACCGTAGGGTCAATATCATCCAGACTATTGTTAATTAAAGGTTTTCCCAGCGGGTCGGTAAAGGGTCCATAAGGGCTGTCAGAAACCAATACACCAATTCCCTTTAGTTGCACAGCGCAATACATATAAAACTTTCCATTCCGATAAATACACTGAGAAGCCCAAGCGCCATTTGAATTCGCCCATTTGAACGCATTTAAGGGTGCTATTACTCCATGATCAGTCCAATTGACCATATCAGTTGAAGTATAGAGCAACCAATTTAACATTTTAAATCCGGTAGCATCGTCTTCGTCATGACTCGTATAGAGGAATACCTTTCCGTCATATACCATAGGAGCTGGATCTGCTGTAAACTTCGTTTGTATTATCGGATTGTCCGCAAAACATATTACGCTCTCAAAAATCAAAATTAGCGCAATAAAAAAAACAATAGATACTTTTTTGCTCATTGATAACCCCTCCCAATTAAATTTAATGATTTATATTTGGACTTATAGATATCAAAGGTATTTTATAACTATAATGATACGCCCTTGATATAATAACTAAATATGTCGCTCCATATTTCCTCATTTATTACAAATTTAAATTTTATAAACTATATTTTTAATCTATACTATTTTTTTCATAATCAACATGCCTATAAACGACTAATGATTTATACTATATTAACAGATTATGAAGCTTTGTAAGGAATGGAAGAGGCAATGTTATATTGTACTCTTATTATATCTTCCTTACAGTCCCATTCGACCGGAAATTATGACAAATGTAACTTCGTTAGTATTGGTAGCATGAGATGCTGACAAAGCCTTAACTTGTATCCCATCATTTTTATTATAAATTTTGTTATCACCTGCCGTAACTCTAAAAGTCTAAGAAAAGTGGAAAAAACTAAGGAAAGAAGATAACGGGTCTAAGAAAGTAAAGAAATAAAGCAAAAAAATGACTTCAGAAAGGATTGAGAACTTTTTAATATTGACTTTGGCATATATTACTGTTTCAATATCAGATCTATCTTGCGCTGGGCATCCTTTGCTACCGACTCAGGTGTTTTTGCGCCTGTCAAATCCTCCTGAAACGCCTCGGATATAACCCTCGAGATTTCAGGCCATTTAGGGTTGGGATCTCTTGGCTGCGCATATTTAATTTCATCTGCAAACACTTCCATTGCAGGATTTCCTGCCAATAAGTCATCAATAGCTATATCTTTCCTAGGTGGAAAATAGCCAAGAGCATTTGAATACCATTTTACATTTTCAGGTCTGCAAACATAATATAGAAATTTCAAAGCCAATTTTTTATTTTTCCCATTAACGACTGCAATATTCTCTCCACCTAGGACAGATGAGTATTTTTTATCCTTTGGAATCTTTACGACACCATACTCCATATCCTTCATTACTGAACTGATCTGCGGAAGTTGCCATGAACCATTTATCATCATTGCAGTTTTTCCAGCCGTAAATTCTTTCATGACATCCTGTTGAGTTCGGTTAATTACTTCTTTGCTTATTGATCCGTCTTTAATCAAATCTGCCAAGAAAGAAAATGCTTTTACCGCTTCCTTACTGTCAAGCTTTTCCATAGAACCTCCTGCGGATAAAAGCCATGGCAAAAATTGAAATGTCCCTTCCTC
>JAUZPS010000650.1 GCA_030705945.1 Bacillota bacterium | reverse complement strand
TATTACTTTTAAATCTACAACAGGAGGAATTTTAATTACAGCAGAAATTATTCCACCTGCTATTACACCGATTAATATTCCAATAAGACCGCTAAGTCCTGTCATTATAATTGATTCGGTTATGAATTGAATAATAATATCGCTGCCTCTCGCGCCTAACGCTTTTCTTATACCAATTTCTCTTATTCTTTCTGTAACAGAGACAAGCAGAATATTTACAATGCCAATTCCTCCAACCACTAAAGTAATGACTGCAATTACTAAAAGGAACATTGATATTTTGCTCATTGTATCCATAAACATTTTCTGTTGTTCTACAGAATTGCGGGTTACGAACAAGCCAGACCTGTTCCTTTTAAACTCTAGAGCCTTAACGATTTTGTCGCCTATTTCCTTAAGTCTGTCCTTTTCAACGACAGTAATCATTATATTATTAAGATAATCACTGCCATATAAGGCCTGAGCTGTTGTAATTGGAACCATTATCTGGGTGGGAAACTCATCGCTCTCATAAAAGCTCCCTATTAGTCCGTCTTCTCCTTTTGTAACTCCAACAACTTTGAGTTTTAACTTGTCTTGATTCCCATCATCAAAATCAATTACCTCTCCTACTATGTTGGATCTTGAAAAATACCGTTTAGCGAAGTACTCATCAACAACAACTACATTGGATTTAGCTGACACATCAAGGTCGTTTATAAAACGTCCAAAAGCTATCTCCATAGGACTGAAATTCTCATATTGCGATGACACTCCAGTCAAATTGGCGTCTCTGTTCTTCGTTCCTACTCTTACTGACCCGTTCCAACTTAAGGCTGTAGTTATATTTTTAAGTTCAGGCGCTACCTTTTTAATTGTTTTTACATCATCCATAGTAAGATAGCTTTCTACATCTCCGGAATTGTTTTTATATGTAACAGTGATAACATTTGCTCCTAATTTTTCAAATTGAGCCTCAACATAAGAACTGAACGCATTTCCAAGAGCCATTATAGTAATAACTGAAAAAACTCCCATTATTATACCTATCATTGTAAGTATGGATCGAAGTTTATTGGCTCTTAAGCTGTCAAAGGCTTGTTTAAAGCTTTCAAAGAAATTCATCAGGATCCCTCGCCATCTGTTGATTCCATTATTTTTACCCTATCTCCATCCGCAAAAGTCGGCAATGGTCCTATTATTACTGAGTCGTCAAGGCTAAGTCCTGATAAAACCTCGGCTTTCATATCTGAGTTTATGCCCAATTTGATCTCTTTATAATGCATAATATTATTTTTATCTACAACATAAACAAACTTATTACCATCCTTATCTTCCTTAATCATTTCAAAATCCACAAGAAGTATATCTTTCTTTTCGTTTGTAAAGACCTCACAGGTGACATTCATCCCTGCTTTGAGTTCAGCCTCCGAATTCTCTATGGATATTTTCGCCTCAATTACAGTGGCGCGGTTATTTCCAATATCGGATTTTTTTGCCACAGGCGATATGCTCAAAACCTTTCCTGTAACCTTTTTTTCTTTATCTATTGAATCCCCTGTAATAGCAACCCTTTGCCCTTGTTTAACATTTCTTATGTCATATTCTTTAATATTTGCGCATATCTCGAGCCCTTCAGGCTTAAATATCTTGAATAAAGGCTGCATATTGGATGTAAAGCCGCCTTCCTTAATGCTGATTTCATTTATAACCCCATCTGACGGGCTTAGGCAGATATCCTCATACTTTTTTAGCTTTTCTTTTATTTCATCCAATTTCATGTTGGTAATTTCCATGTTTTTTTCCTGAGTTTCGATATCAATCTTAAGTGACGCGTTTGAATCAGTATTACCCTTCTTTAACTCATTTAAATTATTTATTGCCGAATTATAATTTATTTGAGCCGTATCAACTGCTGATTGAGCTGAATCAAGGGCTTTTTGCGCATCTTCCACCTCGCTCTTTGAAACTTCAAGTCTTTCATAGCCAGCTTGGGCATCATCATATTTCTTCTTAACTTCATCAAAGTTTAGAATTGAACTATCAACGCTCTTTTTTGCTAATTTTACCGCATCCTCCAATGAAGAAGAGCTTTTTTCAACACTTGCTATCTTTAATTTCTGTATGGATAATTGCTGAACATCACGATTTAGTTCCATCTCCTTAATCTGTGACCTTATTTCGCTCAAATCAATATCAAAAATCTTATCTCCTTTTTTCAAGCTGTCGCCATTTTTAAAAAATACTTTTAACACTTTAAAAGGAGTTTCCAGATTGACCTCTTTATCATCCACCTGTTCAATTATTCCACTTGCGCTTATTGAAGCTGAGATATCACCTTTTCTGATTTTGCTGACCTTAACGCTATGAGTCTTTCCACTGGAAAAAGCCGTTGATGTCCCTTTATTCTTCATAATACTTATTGTAGAAAATGCTATTACTAATATTAAAATGACGCTTCCGATCAACACCTTTTTCTTCATCAAGATTTCTTCCCTTCGTTATAAAAAATGATAATATTTTTTTGTTTTTGGTATCTATATATTTTGCAATAAACATTTTACATCAATTTTTTATATTGCAAAATATATACCTTGATTCATAAGTTGCGAAAAGTTCAACTTTGATAGTAAAATGCAGACGTATTAACTGCATTTTTAATGTAAAATCTTTTTCGC
>JAUZPS010000065.1 GCA_030705945.1 Bacillota bacterium | reverse complement strand
CCCTTAATCAAGTATTTAATGTATATTAAAACTAAAAAAGTGACCGTATAGAAATATTATATAAATATAAATAAAGTATATAAATGGGAATATGCGGTAATAGTTATTTTGCGATAGGCAAATGTAAAAGATTAATTGCTTTTTATATAGTATCAAAAAGAAAACTTCACAACTGGTCGTTTCAAAAACTTGATATAATGGGTTTTCGTCATATAAGCTTGAAAAGGAATTTTTTGAAACGCCCTAATTAATTTATAACAAAATTTTCATAAATTATTTCTTAGAATAATGGAAAAATACATTGTAATGAATATTAATAATTTAAAATTTAATATTCATAAATAAGAATAGGAGATGATTTAGTTGAAGGTTAAAGACATTATGACTAAAAGTGTTGCTTACGTTAACCCATCCAATACAGTTGTCGAAGCAGCTCAGCTTATGCAAAAGCATAATGTGGGAGTTATTCCGGTTTGTGATCAGAGCGGAGTGATAGGTTTGGTAACTGACAGGGATATAGTTGTAAGAAATATTGCTCATGGTAAAAGCCCGCTAGATACACCTGTAAAGGATGTAATGACTTCTCAGGTTACATCAGTTTCACCTGAATCTGATGTGGACGAAGCATCAAAAATAATGTCACAGAATCAAATCAGAAGGTTACCTGTTGTCGAAAACAATAAACTTGTTGGAATTATAGCATTAGGCGATATGGCAGCTGACTCCCGCTTTGATACTGAGGCTTCAGCGGCTCTTTCAGATATATCAATGCCGGCAAAGCCTGAAAAATTATAAATAAAAATTATATTATATAAGTTACGAAAAAGATTTTACATTAAAATGCAGTTAATGCGTTTGCATTTTTCTATCAAAGATGAACTTTTCGTAACTTATGAAACAAGGTATATATTTTGCAATATAAAAAATAGATGTAAAATGTTTATTGCAAAATATATAATAAGATAAAAATATAGCAATAATTTCATCTTATGAAATCTTGATTAATGTTTATAATAATATCAGAAGTGTTAAAGGAATGAATTAAGAATTAATTATTAAGTTATATATGCGATCAAGATAGTGAGCATATAAATAAGTCGGGATTATTTATTTTATATTTTATTTATTGTAGTATTGTGTTAAATCGAATGATTTTTACGCAATTTCAACAAAAATATAAAGTCAAAGCTTTGACTTATAAATAACGAAACAATCGATTTACGCAAAGATACTGCTAAGAGCTATTTTGATTATAGTTTTGGGCCAGTTGTTATAAATATTATGTGAATCGTATTTATATGCAATTAATTCGACATTCCGTAACATTTCTATGATAACTAACTGTAGGGTTCATTATTGTCCAAAAACTGCGTCAAGCAATTATTGGGTATCGGAATGAATGAATTCAACTTATTGGTTTATTCATTGCTAATAAAAGCTTTTACAGTTTGTTATCCATAGATCGTTAATTTGAATATGATTGATTTATTGCCCCAAACAGCTATTTATAGCTCTTACGGGTAATAAATAACAGTATTTTTATAATAGCGATCTAAATAAGTTGCGAAAAGAATTTTACATTAAAAATGCAGTTAAGACGTCTGCATTTTACTATTAAAGCTGAAATTTTCGCAACTTATGAAACAAGGTATATATTTTGCAATATAAAAAATAGTTGTAAAATGTTTATTGCAAAATATATAAATAAAATCATTGTTAGTTTTATATTAAAATAGCAAAATATCATTTTTGAATGGTATGTTGCTATAGCATAATAAATTAACTGATTTTAATAAATTATACCAAATACTATTTAACAGGGCATGCATGCTTATAATTAATGCGTTATTATTTAGGTGTAATTTGAAATTAGTATTATTGCAAACTAATAAAAAATATTTTTCAATATTTTTTACGAACTGTGAAAAATAATAATTTCCAAAAGAATGTCAATTTAGTATTGATGTTATTTTAGGAATTAACTTAAATCTTAAGGAGGTATTTGCTGTGAGTAGACAAAGGAGCATTATGTCTGATAGGCTTAAGACAGAGATAGCGAAAGAACTTGGAGTCTACAACACGGTTGAAACTGAAGGTTGGGGATCGGTATCATCAAGGAACTGTGGTAATATTGTAAAGAAAGCAATTGAGATTGCCGAGCGTAACTTTGAAGGAAAATAACCTCGATCGCATTAATAATATAGGAATGTTAAGCTAAGTTAGCAAATCGGAAATTAAATGAGTGATTCGTTCTAAAATAATATTGTTTATTATGGTTTTAAACTATAATTTCTAAAATATTTTGAAAAAATCATTCAGTACACAGAAGGAGTCGGCTATATGCCGGCTTCTTTTGTATATGTTATTATTGGTAGCAGTATGGTATAATTATGGCTAATAATTAAATTAATTTTGAATAAGATTTAAAGGAGATTTCTGTGTTAGAACTAATCAAAAGTTTAAGTATTGATGAATCCATTTTTGACGCATTGAAAAAACAAAACATAACTGATCCGACCCAAATACAAAAAGTAGCTATACCAAAAGCTCTAAGTACGAAGGATCTCATAGTTCAGTCTGAGACAGGCTCTGGAAAAACATTGGCGTATTTGATACCAATTTTTGAGAGGATTAAAAGATCTGGAAATAGCGATTTATTTTCTATAATATTAGTACCTACCCACGAGCTTGCTGTTCAGGTACATAAACAAATTGAACTTCTGTCTCAAAACTCTGATATAAAATTAAATTCTGCGTTAATAATAGGAAATGTTAATATAGATCGACAAATAATAAAGCTTAGAGAGAAGCCTCAGATAATTGTAGGATCAGCAGGCAGAATTTTAGAATTGATAAAGAAAAAGAAAATCACTGCTCATACAGTTAAAACTATAATAATAGATGAAGCAGACAGAATGCTCTTGGATAATGCGCTGATAGATGTTAAAGCAGTCATAAAGACCACTTTAAAAGAACGTCAGATTATGATGTTTTCTGCTACTATTTCAAATGAAACAGTTAATAAGGCGCAGGAAATAATGAAGGAATTTGAATTCATTAAAATTGAGGGAGTAAGCTCTATACCGTCATCAATTGAACATTATTATTTTGTGGCTGACCAAAGGGAAAAAATCGATATGCTAAGAAAGCTGGTCAGAGCAGTTAACCCACAAAAAGCAATTGTTTTCGCAAACAGAAATGATGATATAGAAGTGATTAAAGAAAAGCTATTGTTTCATAAAATAGACGCGGAAGCAATACAAGGGAAAAATGGGAAACTTGATAGAAAATTTGCTCTGGATGAATTTAGATCAGGTAAGGTTCAGTTGTTAATTGCTTCTGATATTGCGGCCAGAGGTATTGATATTGAAGGAATAACCCATGTATTTAACCTCAATGCTCCTGAGGATCCCAAAGCTTATCAGCATAGAGTAGGCAGAACCGGTAGGGGAGGAAGGAATGGGGTCGTAATGTCTATTGTGACGTCAAGAGAAGTAGAAGTTATTAAAAGCTATGAAAAGGCTTTTAATATAAAAATAGCAAAAAGGTCAATATATAAGGGAGTTATTATTGAACCCAGAATTCATACAAGAAATAGAGCTCAAAAATGAAAGTTTTTATATATATAAAAAGCAATTAATCTTTTACATTTGCCTATCACAAAATAAGGTTAAAGCGTTCGTTATTTTGTGATAGGCCAATGTAAGATTAGTAGTGCTTTTTATATAAGTTAAATGTTCAGTTTTATCTGATAGTCTTCTCTGTCCTCATCCTTTAAATAACACCCAATAGCAGGAATATTCTTCGGCCTGTAATAGTCAGGATCGGAAAATTTAATTTGACTTAATTTTGTAATCTTAGTCAGAGTACTTCCTTTTTTAGAAAGCAGAACCTGAACACCTTGCGAGTCACGGGTGGTTTTTGAATTTATGCCTGAAGTATTAAATACCAGTACCTTGTCAATACTGCTGTACGCAACCAAGTCAAGATCTTCCTCGATATACATCATGTTTATAAGTGGAGACATATCCGAATAAGCATTAGCCAGCTTTTTGCGGTTGGTTTTTGTAGCATAGCTGCTAAGATCAATCTTTGCGCCTTTTCCGTTTTCAAAGAAGAACATCATATAACCCTTATAGTTGTCAGTTGCGACAAGAGAAATTACCTTTTCATCCGGCTCCAATTGAAGTATATTTGTAAGATATTCTCCTAAGCTGCTGGCTTTACAGTCGTTTATTTCATATATCTTCACTTTATAGACTGTAGATTTATTTGAAAATAGCAACAAATCGGCTTTATTGTGTGTTTCAAGTTCTTGAATTATAAAGTCTTCATCTTTTATTTTATGTTCCGGACTTGAACGCAAAGATGTCAAAGGAATTTTTTTGAGGTAATTATGGTCAGTTAAGAACAATCTGAGATTGTAGTCTTCTATAAAGTGTTCATTGGTTATTTCCTCAATGTGATCTTCATTTATGATTTCGGTGCGTCTGTCGGAGCCATATTTTTTGCCGATTTCATTTAATTGTTTAATAATTATTTTTCTGATTTTCTTTTCATCATTATATATGCTAGTTAGTTCTTCTATTTCTTTATTAAGGTTGTCAATTTCGCTTACTCGGTTTAAAATGTACTCTTTATTTAGATTTCTGAGCTTAATTTCAGCAATAAATTCGGATTGTATCTGATCGATTACAAATCCCTCCATAAGGTTCGGAATTACAAGCGCATCGTTTTCTGTTTCACGAATAATCTTTATTGCCTTGTCGATATCTAAGAGTATTTTTTTAAGTCCAAGCAACAGGTGCAACTTATCCTTCTTCTTGGATATATCAAAGAGCGTTTGACGCTTTATGCAGTCAATTCTAAAGAACGTCCATTCACGAAGAATCTCACGGATTCCCATAACTCTAGGTCTTCCATTTACTAAAAAATTAAAATTACAGCTGAATGTATCCTGTAAGGGTGTAATTTTATAAAGTTTATTCATTAATGCTTCATAATCTGTGTTTCTTTTAAGATCAAGGGTTATCTTAAGACCACTGAGATCTGTTTCGTCTCGAACATCTGTTATATCCTTAATCTTGCCGTCCTTTACAGAATCGATTATAGAATCTATAATGGACTCTGTTGTTGTGGTGTATGGTATCTCATATATTTCAACGCAGTTGTTTTCTTTGTCATAGTTATATTTGGCGCGAAGCTTAAAGCTTCCTCTGCCGGTATTATATATATCATTTATATCCTTGTCTACATAAATAAGCTGGCCTCCTGATGAAAGATCGGGAGCCTTAAGGAAATATGAAATGTTAACATTTTCATCATTGAGATATTGTACTGTAGTTTCGCATACTTCTCTTAAGTTAAAACTGCATATATTGCTTGCCATTCCAACAGCTATACCCTGATTGGCATTGACAAGTATATTTGGGTAAGTTGTTGGAAGTAAAGTAGGTTCTTTTATGGTTCCGTCGTAATTATCAATGAAGTCTACCGTGTTTTTTTCCAAATCCTTAAAAAGTTCCTCACAAACCTTATCAAGCTTAACTTCAGTATAACGGGGGGCAGCAAACCTCATATCCCTTGAATACTGCTTTCCGAAGTTTCCTTTTGAATCTATGTAAGGTAGCAGGAGCGCGTCATTTCCACGGGTAAGACGCACAAGGGTTTCATAAATCGCCATATCGCCGTGGGGGTTAAGCTTCATTGTCTGACCTACAACGTTTGCTGACTTTGTCCTGTTTCCAGTTAGAAGTCCCATTTTATACATAGTAAAAAGCAGCTTCCTGTGAGAAGGTTTAAAGCCGTCGATTTCAGGAATAGCCCTTGAAACTATTACGCTCATGGCGTAAGGCATGTAGTTTTTTTCAAGGGTTTCAACTATTTTTTGTTCTACTTTATTTTTATCTGACATTTATTTAATCTCCTTCAACTTCTGCTGTTAACGTTTGATATGCATATAAACACTCTAACTCACGTCAATCATTTCAAGATATTTGTAGCCATTTTCTTCGATAAAGCTCTTTCTTCCAGGCAGGTTATCGCCTAAGAGAAGATCAAAATACTGCGCTGTTTTTTCTAAATCATCAGGAACTACTTGAATAAGTCTACGGGTTTCAGGATTCATAGTTGTTTGCCACATCATATCAGGTTCGTTTTCTCCTAGTCCCTTTGAACGCTGAATAGAATATTTCCCGTTCAACTTCGAGATGATAGTATTTTTCTCCTTATCCGAGTAGGCAAAATATGACTTGTTTTTTGCTGTTATTTCAAACAACGGAGATTCTGCAATGCATACCTTACCTTCTTGTATTAGTGTTGGAACTAATCGATAAAGCATTGCTAAAATAAGGGTCCTTATTTGAAAGCCGTCTACGTCGGCATCTGTACAAATTATTATCTTGTTCCATCTAAGGTTGTTTATATCAAAAGTATTGAGATCCTTGTTGTGCTTTGACTTTATTTCTACACCGCAGCCTAAGACTTTCAATAGATCAATAATAATATCGTTTTTAAATATGCTGTCATACTCCGCTTTAAGGCAGTTTAGTATTTTACCCCGAACAGGCATAATCGCCTGAAATTCAGCGTCTCGCCCAAGTTTGCAGGCTCCTAAGGCGGAGTCTCCTTCAACTATATACAACTCTCTTTTGTTTAAGTCCTTTGTGCGGCAGTCAACAAACTTTTTTACCCGGTTTGAAATATCAACTGCTCCGCTTAACTTCTTTTTTATGTTTATCCTTGTTTTTTCCGCTGTTTCCCTGCTTCTTTTATTAACGAGCGCCTGCTCAATTACTTTTTCACTCTCTAATTTATTTTCAATAAAGTAGATTTCCAATTGCTGCTTTAGAAAGTCTGTCATTGTTTCCTGAATGAACTTATTAGTAATAGATTTCTTAGTCTGGTTTTCATAACTTGTAACAGTAGAGAAGGAATTAGTTACAAGTATTAAACTATCCTGAATGTCAGCAAAAGTTATCCTAGCTTCATCCTTATTATATTTATTCCTGGACTTAAGGCATTTATCTATCTCATAAACTAAAGCGGCTTTTACGGCCTTGTCAGGAGCTCCGCCATACTCTAGGAAGCTGGAATTATGATAATATTCCAGAAGATTGATTTCGTTGTTAAAGCAGAAAGCAACTTGCATCTTAACCTTGTACTCGGGTTTATCTTCTCTATCTCTTCCTTTTGTGGAGGTTTCATAAAATTGTACCTCGGTAAACCCTTTGTCTTTGCTTATTTCCTTTATATAGTCTACAATACCGTTTTCATAACAGTATTCAATGCTTTCGTCAGACTCCTGATCATAATACTTAAACACAATTCCTGAATTAACAACCGCTTGTTTTTTAAGTACATTTTTATAATAATCTGAAGGAATTGATATGTCGGTAAACACGTCCAAATCCGGCTTCCATTTGATGCTGGTGCCTGTGCCTGCGCTTTCATGGTTGAACTTTTCCTTCTTCAGGCCTCCGATGTTTTCACCCTTCTCAAAATGAAGCTCATATTTGTATCCATCCCTATAGACAGTGACATCCATATATTCTGAACTGTATTGTGTCGCGCAGCTTCCAAGCCCGTTTAAGCCAAGGCTGAACTCATAATTTTCACCAGAATTGTTTTTGTATTTGCCCCCAGCGTAAAGTTCGCAAAAAACAAGCTCCCAATTGAATCTTTCTTCGTTGGGGTTATAATCAAGTGGGATTCCTCTTCCGTGGTCCGTAATCATTATTGAATTGTCAGCAAACCTTGTTACTTCAATAATATTTCCGAAGCCTTCCTTAGCTTCGTCAATTGAGTTTGAAAGTATCTCAAACATAGAATGCTGGCAACCTTCAAGCCCATCCGAGCCGAAGATAACTCCTGGTCTAAGCCTAACCCTGTCAGCTCCCTTTAACGAAGATATACTTTCATTGCCATACTTGTCAGCTTTGGTATTCTTTGTCATTTATATCCATCCTTTGCCATTTCGGTACAATATGATTTTAGTTAATTCCAAGGAATTTTGCAATACCTAGATTAATTGCATTTTGATATAAGATAATTATTGCACGAACAGGTGTTCGTGTCAAGTTTTTGATACTACCTTAACTGCATTTTTAATGTAAAATCTTTTTCGCAACTTATATAATAAAATGTTATAATAAATGTTATGAATAAGGAAGTTAAAACTACACTAGGGGTGAAAAAATGCAAAAACGAATACTAGCGCTGTTATTTGTGTTTATTTTTTTGTTTGCGCAGGTAAGTGATGTATATGCAAAGGGATGGTCAGGAGGAAGATCATCTCGAAGTTCAAGTTTTTCAAGCTCAAAAAGAAGTTCGGGAATTTCAAGCAGTAAGAGTTATTCGGGGAGTTCATCTTCGAAAAAAAGCAGTTCCGGTTATTCCGGATCATCTTCTTCAAAAAAGAACAGTTCAGGAAGTTCAGGAAGTTCAGGAAGCTATTCGGGAAGCGGCTCAAGTAGCTCAACAAGTAGCTCAAGCAGCTCAGCAAGCAGTAAACTCAACTCCTCTAAAAAGACTTACATGCAGGATGCTTACAAAAAACAAGCTTCGACAAAGAAATATAACGCTACTTTGAACACGGAGCAGCAAAAGGTTAAAAATTCTACAATGAACAAAAATTATACTGTAAGCAACAGGATGAGTTTAGAAGACGCCTTAAGGACTAGACCGCAAAGGATAACGGTTTATAATTCAAGGCCTATCTTTGTAAATGTAAATACTCATTACTTCGGAAGCTCATTTTCATATGGATATGCTTCTGTTGGACCATGGGATTTATGGTTTTTGCTAAGAGCGTCGGATATGTTCTGGTATAATCATTGGAACGATATTTACGCATACAGGAGTTACTTTGATGCGGCTCAATTCGCTCAGATGGAAGCAAGGGTAAGAGCTTTAGAGGCGCAGAACATCGCAAGAAATTCTGATTACATGGACCCGGATGTTGATCCTGACCTTCAATTTTCATCTGATTATCAACAGAGTCATTTAGATAACATTTATTATTCCAACAGATATCCTTCCAGATCAGGAAATCCCTTTATTACATTTATAATAATTATTATTATAATTATTGTTCTTATTATAATAATAAGAAAGGTATCGAAGCCAAAAAGACCAAAAGGAAATTATAGCAGGATATATTGATATATTATAATAGCTATTTTCTTACATTTGTTTATTGTAAATTGCGGTTAAATTATTTGCTGTTCTGGTTTTCCAAATGTAAGACTGACAGTGTTTTCACAATGAAAGAAAACGAATACGGGAGGGTAAATATGTTCGGATTTAATAGAAGTTCAGTAATAACTAAAGTTTTTAATCCACTTCAGATAACGCCTAACTCTATGGTTGAGTTCAATGTTGGGGAATTAAAGGATAAAGGCGTCTTCAAGTTCATGAAGGTTATAGAAATGGGTGTTGGGGACAAATCATTTGCAAGATATTTAATTTATTCCAAATCTGAAGACATAGAATATATACTTGAAGTTTTTCAGGGAAACAATAACGCTCTAGAAACTTACCTTTACAATATGGTTGATACAATACCTTTTGACGAGGATTTTTTGTTTAATGTAGCTGGTCAAAAATTTATTACTTCTCCTCAGGGAGACGAGTATGAAAGATGTTCTATGCCATATGAAGAAGATAGGATAGATGGTATAGAAGGAAAGATTAAGGTTTACGACATTCAGTCTGAGGAAATTGAGCATGAGATAGGCGTCAAGGTTTGGGATTACAGCAGAATTATTGACGGAAAAGAAGAATTTCTTAATCTCGAAATGCTTGAAGATACTGGGATGTTCAGAATTTTTGTCGGTGAGATGATTGAAGATATATTTTATAAAGTTTATCAGGGTGAATAACACATTAAAGGAGGAGCAGCAATGGATTTAAGCAGTTATTTGGAATTCTTGGGAAATAATTTACTTTTTAATATTTCCATAATTTTAATTGGTTTTATTTTAGGATGGTTCATGTATTCCAAGATTATATTGCGTAAAATCAATTTAAGGGATGCATTGTTTGAAAAGGATAATTTAGCAGCCTGGATAGAATTTTTAGGAGCTTTTATATTTCCTACGCTTTATCTTGCGGCAAAAGCTATAGAAGGTTCAGCTGACGAAAATGTTTTTATTGATCTTCTAATCTGCATTGGATATGAGGTTGGATTCATTGTTATTTTTACTATTTTACGATTGTTTTCTGATATAATAATAAAGCAAATAAGCCCGCCCGATGTTGAGGGTAGGATAAGCCTCAATAATGAGGTATACAATCAAAAAAATGTTTCAGCAGCCTTGTTTTCAGCAACACTTTCCATCATTTCGGTAAGCTTTATCAGGTTTATTGATTTTATGCCTGATGAAATTTTTGCGTCGATGTTTAAGGTGTCTTCAATTATAATATTCACTTTGCTTGCCTTTGTGGTTTACAGCTTGATTTTAAGAGCAAAAACAACTCTTTTTAAAGAGATATTTGTTGATAATAATCCTGCTGCAGGAGTAGCTGTCGCTGGATTTATATTAGCTGTAGAAACGATTCTTACCAATATAGTTGAATTTCAGGTTGAATTTGATTTCATAGATCTTTTGATTTTTTCAGCTATAGGCTTATTGGTTTTTGTAGTGTTGGCATTTATTTTAAAATGGCTTTTTACTAAGATATTGAAGGTTGATATCTGGAGTGAGGTATATGAACAGAACAATATTGGGGCAGCTATAGGGCAGGTTGTTCTTTATGTGGGAATAGCAAATATTATTATTCACTTTTTAAAATGATAAATATTACATATGTTTTAGGGCGTTTCAATAAATAATCTTTAGTTTAGCGCATTTACCTCGTAGTAAACATAATATAATACAGATACAAAGTTTATTTATGAGGTAAAACTAATGTTTATAAATTGTCCATTTTACTTCTATTACCGGCAGGTTGCATTGGATTATATGCCTCCCGAAGCGGCGGCAATCATTAAAGGCGGCCCTCTGGCTCCTGACATTACAGGCGTTGTCACATTCAAAAGCGCGCCTGGGGGAACCATGGTTTGCGTAGATATGTTCGGGTTGCCTCAATTCAGGCCCGCTGAAGGAAATAAGCAGCAAATTGGTCCATTTGGGTTTCATATCCATGAAAACGGAAATTGTGAAGTAGGGGATGTGGCTGACCCGTTCAAAGCGGCAGGAGGACATTGGAATCCAAACGGTCAGCCACATGGCAACCACGCAGGAGATTTTCCTGTGCTATTCTCCAATCATGGGGTCGCTCGTATGTGCTTCTTTACAGATAAGTTTATGGTACGGGATGTAGTAGGTAAGTCTATTGTGATTCATGAAAGTCCAGACGATTATCGGACGCAGCCGGCTGGGAATTCAGGCAGAAGACTGGCATGTGGGTCAGTAAAAGTTTATAGTATATGAATAAAAGGGACTGGTAAAGCTAAGCCGGTTCCTCTCTTTCTTTTTTTTGGTATGAAGAAAGCTTAAATTGAAGAAGGCTCTCCTAGCGTAATTTCTAGAACTTTTTTTGGTGAGAAGTTCAATAATACAGTAGTTCCTTCTCCTTCCACCACATCTATATCTATTGAACCTCCGTGCTTTTGCATTATGTTATAGCAATATGTAAGACCTAATCCAAAGTTGAGACCATGCTCTTTAGTTGAGAAAAATGGTTCCATTACCAGGTTAAGGCATTCTTTAGGGATACCCACGCCAGTATCCTTGATAGAGAGCGTAACGTGCTTTTTGTATCTAAGTAACTCGATAGTCAATACTCCGTCTATGTCCATTGCTTCAACAGCATTCCTGATAATATTGGATATTACTTCCCGCAGGTGAAAAGCATCCCCTAAAATAGTAACGTTATAACTAAATATTACGGATACCTTTATTTGCTTACTTTGCAAGAGAGGATAAGCTTGTGATAAAGCTTCTTCGACCACTCTGTATAGAGAAATCGGTGAATCATAAAGTTTAACATCTTTAGTCTGATCATTTATTTTGGAGGAAATCTCTAGGAGCCTATTAACAGAGCGATGAAGTATTTCGATTGTACTTTTTTGTTTATTTTTAAATTCTTTGTCGCTACAGTTTGAAACTGCGCTGTTAAATAATTGTAAACACATGCTGATATTGGCGATTTCATTCTTTAATGAATGATTTATAGTGGATGTTCCTAAAAGCGAGGATTTAATATAGTTATGATTATAAGAATTCTCTATCTTTATTTTTATCCCCAGAACTCCATATTTTAAGGTGAAAAAAAGTAGCATAATAAATAGAAAAAAGGCTGCGAAGCTGCTGATTAAGTAACGTAAACTATTGTTAACGCCCATTAATATAAAAATATAACTAGAGAACAGATTAGTTGTAATAGTGGGAATACAAATAATACATACTAAAAGGCGTTGGAATTTCTCAATTTTCAATTTTGCTTTTAGATAAGCTATAATCAATATAGCATTTATTATAGCTGTAGTAGGAACTATCCAGAAGGTAATAAGCTTGATATCACTTGGAAAATTGCTGATATTAATAAAATCTTTTTTGGGGATGCTAAGTACAATAAATATTCCGGATATGAGTAAAGAAAAGCTGATAATTAACTTAATTCTGACGAGTTTAGGGTTTTTAAACAAGTCTGAATAACTCATTGCAAACATTAGTGTACAATAAGGAAATGCTAGACCTGTAGCTATATTAAAAAGAATAACTATCTCGTTCAGTAGTTGTGGAAAAAAAGTATGACTCATATAAAGATTTGCATATGAAACAAAATGCTGCTTAAGAAATATGCTAAAAGCCCCTCCTCCAGAAAAGAATACTGCAAGACTAAACCACTGGTGAGTTCTGCTTTTTGGTTGTATTGTAAATGTCATGAATGCTAAAATCCACAAGGGAATAAATCTGATATAATCCATTTGTACACCCCAAAGATGAATATCGTTTTACATAATATAATACCATATCAAGGATTCGGAAACAAACTTAAGGTTATGCGCCCTTATTTATACGCTGCATAGCTTTGTATATCAAGGGCTGTGTTCGTTGCAGCTCATGCGAGCGATTTTTTGATACTACCTAAATTGAGATAAGTTGTAATGTGAATTCGTTTGACTTGCAGCCTGATTGTCAGTGTGATCTCTCATGAGTTATTTAATATTAATAAAGCTTTTAATATTGCCGATATTTATATAAATATTCTTT
>JAUZPS010000649.1 GCA_030705945.1 Bacillota bacterium | reverse complement strand
AAATGCGCCAGTTTTATCCGGCATGCTAGTAACATAAGATTTTCTCGCCATACTACACCTCAATTTTATGACCAATTACAGTTACTATATAAAAAGCGCTATTAATCTTACATTTGACGGAGCAAAATAACGAACGCTTTAACGTTATTTTGTGATAGGCAAATGTAAAAGATTAATTGCTTTTTATATAGTAATCGTAAGTGGTTATATTATAATAAATTCCTAATAAAAATGAACAATTGCATAATAACTTATTAGTTCAATAGTATATTTTGAAAACTCATAAGTCAAGAAAGAGTAACAATAATGAACCTAGAATCTGTACATGAAACTATTAAAAAATTGTTACTACTCAAGATTGAACAAGTATGACCCACCAGTAAAATGGATTTATGCATCGAAACGATGTAAATAAATATATAAAAAATAAAAAAAGATTGGAATTATTCCAGCCTTTTTTTATTTAGCATTTTTAATGCCTGTCTCAATAACTTACCTCATTAAAGTGCTTTGCTATAATCATAAAATCTACAATGTTAATGGCGCCATCTTTATTAAAATCATATTCAGCATTGTATTGCCCATCTCCCTCAATACTGTTGAAAACCTTTGAAGCTTCCATGATGTCTGACATATTGATTGCATTATTTCCAGCACTCAAAAAGTGTTAAAGCATCACTGTTTTCGTACTGGTTTTATTAAGGTTTATAGTTCGTTACCTTTTAAATTATTTTTCTAACTTCGATTGAAGATATCTGATCATTCCAACTGGTTGTTCCAGACATTATTATATTAGCTAAAGTCGTACAATTACTGTTTAGAACTAATGAGTTTCCACTGAAATTATCATTTTGATATATAACAACTTCATATCCTACTGGTACTTTTATAGCTGTAATATCATTATCATATACACCCAAATTATTTAAATCTGTAAGAGTTAGTTTACCTACTGGAAGAACAGCTTGGTATCCTTGATAGTCTATATGTTGAAAAACTGAAGGTCTGTTTATCGCTGACACATTATCTAGCATCTGGGGATTGCTGTCTAATGATGATTTCAATAAAGCAGCTTTAATATAATGTGTAGCTACAACAGGAATAGGTTCTTTTATTTCTATTGTTAAGTCTTTTACAAAAGTTTTTTCTGTAACAGTTTTAGTTACAGTTCTTGTAGCCTTGTATGGAACAGGTCCAACGAATGGAATCCATTTTACTGCCCAATATGTTTCTTGTTCTTGTTTTTGTACATTAGAAATTTTATACTGCTTTAATGGTAATTCATAGACGTCATATAAAATTCCTGTGTATATAATATAATTATTATATCCTTGAGCAGCCATTTGTGGATCGAAAGTATATGTGTCTACTTGGGATATTTTTTCTGAATATGTTCTAGAATTTTGGTTTTTAACTTCTTTGTTATATTGATAGGATAAGTCAGATGTAAGAGTTGCTGTAGCTGATAAACCACCGTAATTAGCTGAAGCAGATGCCTTCAAATTAGCATCAACCATAAATTTTGTTATTTGCTCTGTTGAAACTGAAGATGATACGTCATATGATTGGTTTATGGTTACTGTACGTGTTGATCCAGGAACAAGTGTTGCTTGGTAGATAGTTTTTTCAACTATATCACCATAAGTTCCAGCTATTTTTATTCTTTTTGGTTCACCAGATTTCTCAAATACATAAGTTGTGCCATCAGTATCTGTAAAGGATGTTTCTGCAAAAGCATTTAATGCAAAAGAAAATATAAGACATAAACTTAAAAATGAAATTCCAAAAAGTTTTTTTAGTAATAATTTGTTTTTCATAAGTTGCCTCCTTGTTAATATTAATTAGTTTAAATTTACCAAATCAATGGTGGTTGAAATTGCTAAGAATAATCTGTTTTACTTATCTTTCACACTCCTTCTTCTATAAAGTTTGTTTTTATACCCTTACTATATAAAAAGCACTATTAATCTTACATTTGACGGAGCAAAATAACGAACGCTTTAACGTTATTTTGTGATAGGCAAATGTAAAAGATTAATTGCTTTTTATATAATCAAGACTAAAATAAATACACAATTTTTTATCTCAATACAATGGTTATCCCAAATACTCTCTTAACTTTAAATTTGACAAATATATTCTGCCACCATTGTAGAATTTTCCAAGTTAAAACTTCTATTAACCCCAATGCTATTTTTTCAGCATTCTGCCCTACACCTTTAAGGTCTCTGGGATTTTCTGCTCTAAGAATATCATAATTACAACAAAAAAAGAGTGACTTTAGTCACTCTTTTTAAAATGAGTATTATCATTTGTAATTGATAAGAATTGTGGAGAAATTCTGACCTCAGTGTACTGTCTGAAGGAAAAACGAAAAAGCGAAGTATCAAGTGTATCCTGAGAAAGTTGATGAATATAATTTTTAAGATGATACGTGATAATATTTTTAATATATGAGTATTGTGGAAGTATTCATAATTATAGTATTATATTCATATAATACTATTTTATTGATAGACAAATTGTACTAAAGGGAATGTTTAATGAAAACATAAGGGTATAACAATATGGTGAATACTAGCTATAAAACTGAACGTATAATTCACTTTCTATTTATCATAATTGTTTTTATAAATGGTTCCTTCACTATAGACGATTCAAATTTT
>JAUZPS010000648.1 GCA_030705945.1 Bacillota bacterium | reverse complement strand
TCAAAGAGATAATATTTTCAAGATACCGAATCCTCAAAACCCTGCGTTTTGGGGATTTTTGCTTGTATGGAAATGCATAGAGATGTGATAATCCATTTCATCTTAAAATAAATTATTATCGCTTTTTAAAAAGATCGAAACAAGCAGCAGTTAGTAAGGATATTAATATTGGAGGAAATGTAATCATAAATACCACAACATAAACGATCCCGATATATCCTATTCTCCCATATTTATTATAATTAATAAAAGTTATAACAGCGCAAAACAATATTGATAAAGCTCCAGTTATTATTGCAGGTAAATACTTTAAGAACTTATTTCTTTTAACTTGCAGCGCTATTATTGTGGTAGCTAGCACGGATGTAAGTCCAATTACTATAATTATTGGTGTAAAAAAACTACTATTCATACATTTCACCCCTAGATTTAAGTATAGAAGTAACTTTGAGTAAAAATGCTTAAATTCCTTCTGTACAATTAACTCTAATGGAATCGATTCACGCTTGTTTAGGTAGCTTCCATACGTACCAAATAATCGGTAAACGCGCAATAGATGTTGCAGATAATGAAACTAAAATCTATATGACTGACTTAACAAATTCAATTGGATGTTGGATAATTTTTGCTGTTTCCTCTACAGAGAAGCCTTGTTTTATATATCTTCTTGCGATAACTGCCATTGATTCTCCGATCTCAATAATATGTTTATCAGGGTCATATATTCTTACAACTCTTTGCTGCCAATCATGCTTTTTGGGCGGATGTACATATTCAATATTATCAAACTTTTCTAAATGTCGAATAAAAGCATCAAAATCATCTTCTTCAAAATACAATTCAAAGTTATGCGATTTTCTTATAACTGAGTTCTTATCAATTGAAATGATCTCAGGGAAATTCAGTTGTATTGCAAATCCACCGCTAAACACAACATTCCAACCAAGATCCAGTATAATTTTTTGGCCAAGAACATCTTCATAAAATTTTTTTGAAACATCCAAATCATTAATCGCTATAACAGGACATTGAAATTTCATTAAACATCACTCCTAAAATTGATATCTATAAAAAATAATAAATCATTGTTACAATTCTATCGAAGGCTGCGAAGGCTTACCAAACGACACGATGTCGCGCGCATTTCGTTGCGTGAGAGCGCCTTAATTCCAGTCTACTTTATTTATAATTTGATCAATGTCTTCGTACCTTTTAAACTTAGGATTAGCTATAACTTGGCCATCAATAAAAATTATTTGAGGCTTAGATAGATAACGAATATCCTGTACAGGATCTCCTTCTAAAATAATGAAATCGGCTCTCTTACCAACTTCAACACTTCCAGTATGAGCTCCAATGCCCAGTATATCTGCATTTGCTTGGGTTGCCTGATACAAAGCGTCAATAGGACTAACCCCTGCTAGTTTTATTCTTATCTCAATCTCCCGCCATAAATCATAGTGGGTTACAAATGGAACAGAAGCATCATTACCGAGTCCAACTTTAATTTTTTCTTCTATGGCTCTTTGAAGGCTTTTTATAATTCTGTTTAGTATGACTTTTGCCTTTTCCCTTTGACCTTCACTAATTTTTGTATAATCTGTATTTAATTCTGAAAGAATAGCAGCCGGAAATAATGTGGGAATTAATGAAGAATAACCTCTTAATGTTCTAGGGTTATTTTTAAATAGTTCGACTATTTCGTCATCCATTTCCGCGCCATGCTCAATTGTATCGACGCCGGCTAATAGCGCTTCTCTAACACCTTTCTTACATACAACATGTGAAGCTACCAATAGACCGGCATTGTGCGCCTCATCACATATAGCCTTCATTTCTTCCAAACTCATTTTCGTTTGACCGATTTCGCCATCTTCTCCGGAGTCCAATACACCTCCAGTGCTGAAAATCTTAATCGCATTTACTTTATTTTTTATACACTTCTTTACACAATCTCTAGCTTCTTCAATGGAGTTATAACTAAGGGCATATTCTGACGCATGCCCATTAATAACAGTAATACCTCGTCCTGATGTAATCATCTGAGGTCCTATCAATATCCCATTGGAAATATCATTTCTAATTCTAACATCAAGATTATGAAAATCTCCCATTGTCCTTAAAGTAGTGACTCCTGAATTAAGTTCGGTATTGATATTACCTTTCATTTTCTTAAGTAATAATGCCTTTGCTATAGGAAATTCTAAAACTTTTACAATTAGATTTTTACTAAACTCAGAAGATATACTTTTTATTGGTTTTCCATTTCCAAATAAATGACAATGCGCATTGATAAGACCTGGGAAAATATATTTTCCACTTAAATCAACTACCTTATAGTTATTAGCTTGAGGCATGGAATGAATACTTCCAATGTATTCAATTGCGCTTGTTCTGTTCTGATTATTTATCAGGACGGCTGCATCTCTTATAATATAATCATTTTTAGGATTTCTGATATTACAATTTATAAGCTTCAAATTTTCTTTCATAAAATCCCCCATAATAGTATTTATCATCAACATTACGCTAATCTTACCCATGGATGGGCTCATATTTTGTCTGCTGCGCGAGTTCCACTACATGAATTTACAGCAGTCCGGTAGTTCAGAGGCTATACAGCTTTATTCCACCCTAGGCGCCACGCTTGGAAGTTTCCCTTCAAATGAC
>JAUZPS010000647.1 GCA_030705945.1 Bacillota bacterium | reverse complement strand
GATAAAATATCGTAGTCAAATATAGCCGGCAAGGTATTGCTAAGTATTAATATAATAATATCCGTTGACACATCTTGCTTAATATAATTTTCTTTTATTCCCTCATCAATAAGTTCATGGATCAGGTTCGTTTTGAATTCTCGAAGATTATTAATATTGGCCCATTCGTTTGGAAATAAATATTTTATCTCTTGTATTAAATTGACAGGTATTCTATTCATATGATGAAACAAAACTGCTGCGCGGAACTTACCAATCCAAGTACTTTCAGATTCTATTGCTTTTAATGTGTTTTCCTTATCTATAGTTAGGTTGGTATTTACAACCTCACTTATAATTTCTTCCTTATTGGAAAAGTGTTTATATATAGTCTTCTTACTTATTCCTAACTTTTTAGCGATATCATCGACAGTTAATTTTTTAAAGCCAGATTTGACTATAATATCCATAGTTGCATTGATAATCTTTGTTCGCAAAGCGCATACTCCTTTTTCGGGTTCAGTTTTTGAAGGATTAAATAACGATAAGTATCTCCATCATTTAAACGAATTTTCTGAATTTTATAGTAATTGGTAAAATATAACAAGTAGCTAATACTTATAATCTTAAAACCAATTAATCTTTTACATTTATCAATGTAAAAATACCGTAAAACTGCTCGTTATTTTGCTCTGCTAAATGTAAGATTATTAATGATTCTAATATAGTATAAATCCCTTGAATAATTGAAGTCAAGGGATTTATTTCAAGTCGAGTCTATATGAGTTGCAATATAAAAAATGGATGTAAAATGTTTATCGCAAAATATGTAAAATAATTATTTGATCTTAAAGGCCAAACTGTTGTTGCATCGCTACAACACTTGCTATAGCAGTCACAAATGGATCCATTGCTTTTCGTTCATCTTCTTTAACATTAGGCAAATTTCTAATCATTTCTTCTAATTTTTGTTTTTTAAAAAATGGTATTTTGTTGATATTGTCTCCTATATATTCACATACAAATTTTTGAAAAGGATCTTCCTTGATAACTGCGCTTGGAGGCGCAACAAATGGATGCTTCTGTCTTTCGTAAACCGATTTTGTTACTACATTTCGAACAGCCTCACGTAAAATGAATTTCTCTGTCATGTCACGAATTTTTAAATGCGCCGGAAGCTTAGTTACATATTCTACTAACTTATGATCCAAGAAAGGGACTCTTCCTTCAACACTATGGCTCATTTCCATACGATCTCCAAGGTTGGACAATAAGTATCCTTGAAGTGATAACTTTGACCACAGATATAAGGATTGATTCAATATATGCCTTCCTCTAAGTTTATTTTGTATGTCAATATCATCCAAAAACACCTTATAGGGATCATTATCCTGGAAAAGCGCGACTATATCTTCGTTCAATATCGCTTTAATCCTTAAAGAGTGTAATTTTAACTGTTGCAGCCATGAAGGAACAAAATCCAATCGTTTTTTAATTATATTATCATCATCTGTAAATTCATTTGATATTAATAATTCATGAGAAATCTCATTGCTTTTAAATAAATTTTCAAGTGAAAGTTCTCTATTTTTATATCCTTTTCCATAAACCAATAAATCCTGACGGAAATGCGCATAGCCAGCCAAAATTTCATCAGATCCTTCTCCGGTTAGGACGACTTTATACCCTGAATCTCGGACATGTTTACTTAAAAGAAACTTTGCGACGCTATGTGGATTTATTGATAATATCTCACTATGTCTAATTGACTCTATAAAATTATTTGCCATCATTTCTGAGGTTACTAAATATGGGCTGAACTCAGCGCTTGCAAATTCCGCCATTTCTTTTGCTATGTCTGCCTCATTATATACAGCATCCTGAAAGCATATTGAAAATGCCTTTACACCAGTTCCTCTATATTTAGCAATAGTACCGAGAATCGAACATGAATCAATTCCGCCGCTCAGATATACTCCTACTGGAACATCAGCGCGAAGCCTTAAATTAACTGCTTCTTCAAAATAATTTCTGAATTTTTCTATAGCTTCTTCATCACTTAAATTGAACTGGTGGTCATCATCAATTGGGTAATTGAAGTCCCAGTACTGATAAAGCCTATGATCATAACCATTCGCAACTAGAATATGTCCCGGCGGAACCTGAAAAACACCCTTAAAGAGCGACCTGTTCTGCATTGGAATTGTTCCGAGATGACAGGATATATAAAGACTTTCCTCATCCCACTTTGCTTCTACTCCGGCAGCAATTAGCGCTTTAACTTCCGAAGCCAAATACAATATACCATTTTGATTAGTGTAGTATAAAGGTTTTATACCAAAACGGTCTCTACCTGCAATCAATCTTTTTGTTTTAGAATCCCATAAAATGAATGCAAACTCACCACGCAGCTGATGAACTGCATCTAATCCTAATTCCTCATAAAGATGTATTAATACTTCGCTGTCTGAAGCAGTTTTAAACTGATGCCCCTTTTCTCTAAGTTCACCCCGGATTCTTTCAAAATCATATATCTCTCCATTAACCACAGCCCAGATTCTTCCGTCTTCATTACTAATCGGCTGATTACCGCCCTCAAGGTCTATAATGCTGAGCCTCGTATGTCCTAGAGCCACATTTCCATCCTCTGATATCCAAAGTCGTCGACCATCAGGCCCCCTATGATACATTGCTT
>JAUZPS010000646.1 GCA_030705945.1 Bacillota bacterium | reverse complement strand
GAGAAAATTATTTGATAAAAAAAGTATGGTAGCTACCAGTCAATCAAATTCATATGGAAATAATAATGTTGACAATAAAGGAGCATTTCAGAATAAAAGCATAAAATCAATACAAACACCTTCAAATATTAATAATGCTTCTGATTACAATAACGCCAACAAAAATTTTAAAGGGTTTAACGATACATCTAAAAATAGCAGTTCAAACGATAGTTCAACTTCGGACAGAAACATCCTTGATAAGTCTTTTCAAAGAGCCGATCAATCAGGGATTATGGGCACAGAATTGCTTAACGATAATTCTAAAGCTGATACGGTGCTGCTTCAGGATTCATCAAACTTACCCTACCTGTTAAATTTAAATTCTGGAAGTAATGAGAAGATTTTTATAGATAAAGCCAGCTTTGTAATCGGAAGGCTTAAGTCGCAGGTTGACTATGAGTTAAGGGGTTCAGGAATCAGTAAAGTTCACAGTGAAATAATTACAAGGAATGGGCAATATTTTATTAAGGATCTTAATTCAAGCAACGGAACATACGTCAATTCAGAAAAAATCAAAAGTAATTTTGAGTTTGAAATAAAGAATCACGATATTATAAGATTTGCAAATATGGAGTTTCAATTTTTAAAAATATAAGCGAATATTTTTTAGGGAGTTAAATAATGGCTGAAAGATTTTTTGTTACATCAGCTTATTCTGATACAGGTAATTTCAAATCCGTTAATCAGGATTGCATAATAACTCGGACCGGAAAGCTCGGGCAGTCAGTTTATGGCTTGTTTGCGGTTGCTGATGGCATGGGAGGACTTTCTTACGGGGAAGTCGCGAGCCAAATTGCATCGAAAGTATTGAACTCATGGTGGGATGTAAATTTATACAACTTGTTGAATAATAGTGGAAAAAGTCTTTTAAATGATTTGGAAAAGTCTATTTGCGCGCTTTTTTATGATATAAATGATTGCGTCAGAGATTATTCAAAAAGAGAAGGGGTCAGAATAGGAACGACTTTATCTCTAATTTTTATTTATAATTCTGATTTTTTTATTAATCACGTAGGAGATAGCAGAATCTATAGAATTAACAAATCTGTTACACAACTGACAACTGATCATACATGGGTAGCAGACCAGGTTTTGTCAGGGTATCTGACCAAAGAGGAAGCAAGGCTTCACCCAAACAGAAACATACTGACCCAATGTGTTGGCGTGTATGAAAAACCTGAGATATACAGCTTAAGAGGAGTTTTAGAAGCCGGCGATTTATTCTTTATTTGCAGTGACGGCTTTTACGATAAACTGAACGAATATGATTTTTTGTTCGCAGCAATGAATTTTGTCAAAAGCGTTAATAAATCAAACGATAGTTTTGCAAAGGATTTGATTGAAGATGTAAAAATGATAGGGGAGAAAGACAATATATCATTGATAATTGTTTTCCCAAAGGTTGAAGGACTTAAGGATTTTTTGCTTAAAAAGCTAAGAAAAATAATATAGATTTTTATATTTAGTTACTATATATATAGACAAAGGGTGATAATAAGGATGATGATACAGATTGCAGGACTATTTATACTTGTTTTATTAAGTGTTTATTGGGATATAAAAGTTTGCAAGATTAAAAATTTTTTAACATATCCTGCAATAATATTAGGTTTGCTTGTTAATATTTGTCTTTACGGCATTATGGGTCTGAAGGATTCAATAGAGGCTATTCTAATTCCAGCAATATTCCTGTTTGCTTTTTTTGCATTGCAAATGCTAGGCGCCGGAGATATAAAGTTATTTTGCGCAATAGGCGCGATAATGGGTATGAAATTTGAATTGTCATGCCTTTTATATTCTTTTCTTTTCGGTGGAGTTATGGCGGTATTAATAATAATTAAAAGAGGCAATGCGCTCAAAAGATTCAGATATCTTTATGATTACATAAAAATGACTTTTATTATGTTAAAAATTGAAAAATATCAGGAATACAAAGAAGACAGAAGCGGACTTTTCCGCTTTTCCTTTGCTATTCTTGGCGGTTCTGTCATTGCTTATTTGGACATGTTTATCTTTAAATTCGGAATATGGAGCTAATAACATTATAGACATGTAGATGAAATACTGGTAAACTAGTAAAAGCAAATATAGTTATCATATTAAAATTGATTAATTCCCTTATTTGTAAAGCGGTTTTAATCGGTTTCAATATAGATAGAAAAAAGGTGGGGTAATGTGAAGAGAAAAATTAGTTTACTTGTATTATCGATTTTTTGCGTATTAATGATTTTCACAGGTTGTAACAGTAAAAATAATAGTAACCTACCGCCTAATGTAGGTATGTATACAAATGGCGACTCATCTATTCTTTTGAAGCCTGATGGAACATTTGTTACAACTATGACACAAGACGGAATGTCAGCTTTACTTTTAACCGGTAAGTATACCATAAAAGGAGAAGACATTGAGTTCAATTCAGAAAAAATGAATGGTGAAGAGTTGGGAACTGTCACTTCTGGTAAGATAAAGGGCGATACTATAACTGATCCGGGAGGAATACCATTCACAAAGGATAATAGTTATAAGATGGAAGATGTAAAAGCTACAAAAGCGCCTGAAGCAAGCAATGCTTCACCAAAGGCTGAAAACAGTTCAGCTCCGGCAAGCGCGTCTGCAGATAAAAAGTAAGACTGATCAAGTT
>JAUZPS010000645.1 GCA_030705945.1 Bacillota bacterium | reverse complement strand
TATAAAAATGGTTGTAAAATGTTTATTGCAAAATATATATAAAAAGCAATTAATCTTTTACATTTGCCTATCGCAAAATAACGTTAAAGCGTTCGTTATTTTGCTCCGTCAAATGTAAGATTAATAGTGCTTTTTATATAGGTTAAGACATATCAGATTATTTTATTAAATAAAAACGCAAAATAGAGAGATTTGGTAAGTCAGCTATATAAAGATAGTGGAAAACAAGTAAATTTGTTTTCCACTATCTTTATATGAGCGTTTCAAAAAATTACTTGTTTAAGTTTTATATTACGAAAACCCATTGTATCAAGTTTTCTTATGTGTACCGCATGATATTAAATAATTATAAAACCAAAAAGATTGATTATTTTTTAGACTGACTCTCATTTTTAACTGTAATACAATGATGACCGTGAGAATCAGTACAAATATTTGAATTTTTTAATAATGTGGTCTTATCTTTTTCAGTAAGTTTCAAATAATTTGAATTCATAACACCCTACCTCCTTTTCATATTTATTTATTACCCAACTATAATTGGACATAACAACAACTTTAATAATGTTTATTACAAAATATGTAGTTGGTCTGAAAGGAATAAATATAAGATCCGCGCGCAAAATAATAATATAAGCCTTCTTAAATAGATTTTAATCCATTAAATATATATCTACAGTTGGAGGTAAGTATGTCAAAGCAATTTTTATTTACAGGAGCAAAAGGTAAGTATAATGCTATGAAATATGAAATGTCCAAAGAAACAGGAGTCAATGAAGACTCAGTATTATTAAATGTATTAGATAGTTACGAGTTGGGGATTGATAAAGAAATGCGAGATAAGATTATTGAAATGTCTGACAAATAAGAAGTGTTTATCTTTATACTTTTGAGCGTAAAACAGGCGCCTTTATAGTTTGAAACTTTCTAATTTCAATCTGTGAAGGCGCTTTATTTATATAAATACATATTAAATTATGTGCGTTAAAATTGGGATATGTAACCAAAAGACGCTTGCATTCAAACGAATAGAAGTAATTAATTAGACATAAAGTTAACATAGATATTTTCCGATATCTTTTGTAATTCTTTACGAAAATACGCCTGTTGATTATTAAATATAGCAACTAAAAAAGGGCTTTATCCTACTAAATAAAATAAAACTTTATATTAAATCTATAGATATAATGCTTAATAAAAGAGGACTTGATTCACTAAAGGACATGGTTCTTTTACTTTCAAGGATGATGGCTGCATAATAGCCAGCTTATCTCTGGACGGTTCTATTACTAAGGATGAGAGGATGATGGAAATAATGGAGTTTGAGGTTGAAGAAACCGCGTGCTTTTTTGAACTAAATGGTTTGCTGAACGAATTAGAAGACATAGAGGCAGCCGATTACAGTAAGACTTCTGAAGCTGCAGTGACAATTTCTAAGCCAAGTGTTAGCGGTAAAACAGCTGGTTTTGATAAAAATGATTCGGAAGTGGGAAAATTATCAAAAGGTATAGAAAATATACGACAAGCAAATACGAATTCAAGCATAGAACTTCAAAATAAAAATGAAGACGCTGGAGAGAAGGCTCTTAAGCAGTTAAAACAGCTAAAGATTGAGGACAATATCAGGGTAAACGTCACTCCCAAGGTGAGATCGAGGTTCTTAGTCGCCTTTGGAATTATTGAAGCAATGACATTAATTGTGGCAATTGTAGGTATGTATGGAATGTTTGGGATATGGACAAAATCCAGTTATGTATTTGATACACAGATGCCAAAAATTCATGATATAACTAATCTGGAAGATGCTCAGAAGACTATGGGAATTGCTATAAGAGGGTTATTAAATAGAAGAATTTTTTTAGACAGCGATATAAAAAACGTTCATCTGGATATGTTAAAAGACGGAATTCAAAAATGGGATGATGCTTATAAGTCTGCAGAAGAAAATCAGAATTATGACGCTGCCGAAAAAGAAAAATGGGTTGAGTATATAGCCTTAGCGCCATCGTGGCGGGCTGGATACGATAAATTCATGGAAATCTTTTTAGAGAAAGATAAGCTTTATTCCCAAGGCGTCCATATTGATGACGCAAAAATCAAGGAGCTTGATGACCAAATGTACAGCCAGTTTAAGGTTGTTAGTGAAAAGTATACTCCAATGTTAAACATTCTCGATGCTTCAATTGCAGATATGAATCAGGATATAGATTTGGCGAAAAATGAAGCTCAGTCAAAAAAGAACAGCGCCGTTTCGTTAATGGTTGCAGCAGTTATAATTATTGGCGCAATATCAGTAGTCTTGTCGCTTTTTATACCCTCAAGTTTAAGCAACATGATTTTAAAAATGAAGAAGACAATTGCTATGACTCAAAACGTTGATCTTACTGTAAGAAGCGATATTAATTCAAAGGATGAGCTGGGAGATCTGGCTAAGACTTTCAATGGTCTCATGCAAAAGACATCAGAAGCTATAAGAAAAATAGGTGATACAACTTAAAAGGGCGTCGGCAACCATAAGTGATATAGAACAGCGGGGAATGATCCTATAACTCATAAAATTAAGAATTGCAAAATATATATATAAGTTACGAAAAAGATTTTACATTAAAATGCAGTTAATGCGTCTGCATTTTTCTATCAAAGATGAACTTTTCGTAACTTATGAAGCAAGGTATATATTTTGCAATATAAAAAATAG
>JAUZPS010000644.1 GCA_030705945.1 Bacillota bacterium | reverse complement strand
TAGGCAAATTATATATATCGCCAATATAATCTAATGGAGGAACATTTGCTGACTTTTAGGTAAATTATATACTTTCTCCGCTATTGCCAAAGCAATAGAAGTATGATCAATACCAGAGGTAAATTTTAAATATTTATTAATTTCATTTAAATTCATCCTAACAAGTTTGCCACTTACATCATAACGATCCTCTATGATGCTTTTGGTATATGTCTATTGCTATAGTTATTATTAAAGTTGTAGCACATGCGACAAAAACCAATATTGCAATTACAATATAGCCCAATTCTTCTAAACCTTCTGAAAACCACCTTGATTTAACAACACAGGCAGCCCCTATCAAAAATAATAAGATAGCAGGTATATACTTTGGCAAACGACTTTTTTTCTCAAATTTTGCTATTATAAAAGCTATCACTGAAAATATTACACCTATTAAAATTGTAAACATCAATACTCTTATAAAGTCCATTGATTATAACCTCCTGTTCGTTTCGGATTTATTCTATATTAAAATCAATTAATCTACTACATTTATCTATCACAAAATAGCTTTAAAGCCGTTCGTTTTTTTGCTCTACTCAATGTAATATTAATAATGATTTTAATACAGTATCAAAAAAACTTCTATACCCGACGCCCCTATAATTAAGATTCATAAATCTAACACATACTCAACTAAAATTTATACATTCTTTTAATGTTATATATTGACACAAATAGAAAATAATTTTATAATGATATTGTTATAGAAAACGTTTTCTATAACAATATCAACCGCAAGCGCTTTTTCGTAAACTATGGGTATAAGCACTATTTATTTTTATAATTCAGGATATATTTTATTTTCAGGCCATATATAAATCAGAGAAATATTTTTGATGTATTTATTAATACGCTTCTTTAGTCAAGTTTTTGAGAGCCATAGCATTAAAGGGGATTTATATAAGTCAAAAGCTCCTTAAATGTTGTTACTTGCAAAATAATAATATTAATTAACTGTGGGGGTGTTCAAATGAAAAAGATAATTTCTATCGTTGCGCTAACAGCTATTTCTGCTAGCTTACTGGCCGGTTGCGGCAATTCTTCAGATGTATCAAAAGACAATTCTTCAGACAGCAATTCATCAAGTAATCCATCAAGCAGCTCAACAAGCAAAGTTAATATAGGCTGCGCAATCTACAAATTCGACGACACATTTATGACAGGTGTCCGCAACACGATTTCAGATGCCGCAAAAGAAAAGGGAGCGGATATTGACATCGTTGACAGCCAGAATTCCCAGCCGACGCAGAATGATAAGGTCGACCTTTTCATCACCAAAAAAGTCAGTTCCCTTGCCATCAACCCGGTTGACCGTAATGCTGCAGGCGTTATCATCGACAAAGCTAAAGCAGCAAATACACCTGTAGTTTTCTTCAACCGCGAACCGCTAGCTGACGACATGAAGAAATGGGATAAGGTTTTTTATGTTGGCGCAAAGGCTGAAGAGTCTGGAACAATTGAGGGCCAACTTGTCGTTGATTACTTTAAAGCTCATCCTGAAGCAGATAAGAATAAGGATGGCGTTATACAGTATGTTATGTTAAAGGGTGAACCAGGACATCAGGATGCTGAATTACGCACAAAATATTCAATTCAGGCAATTACAGATGCTGGAATGAAGGTTGAGAAGCTTGCTGAAGACACAGCAATGTGGGATCGCGTAAAGGGTCAGGAAAAGATGTCAGCTTTTCTTGGTTCAAAAGGAGATAAGATTGAAGTAGTTATTGCAAATAACGACGATATGGCTCTTGGAGCAATTGAAGCGTTAAAAGGCTCCGGTTATTTCAAAGGCAACAAGTATATGCCTGTAGTCGGTGTTGACGCTACTGCGCCTGCTCTCCAGGCTCTTCAGGACGGAACGCTTTTAGGTACGGTATTAAACGATGCAAAGAACCAGGGCAAGGCTACTTTTAATCTCGCTTACGTTCTCGGACAGGGACAGACTCCTAGCAAGGATAACACCGGATATGACATTACTGACGGAAAGTATGTATGGGTGCCTTACAAAAAGATCACAAAAGACAATATAAACGATGCAAAATAATGCCTCAAGCTAAATCCATTTAGACAATATAAGGGCAAGGGGTAATGTATACTTATGTTGCGCCCTTGCTCTTCCTTTAGCAATATGAAATCAAGCCTGTTTTTGAATCTAGATTAAAAGCATTATTAATCTTACATTCAGCAGGGTTAAATAACGTACGGTTATAACGAACTTTTGCGATAGATAAGGGCGTTTCAAAAAATTCCTTGTTCAAGTTTATACAACGGAAACCCATTATATCAAGTTTTTGAAACTCCCAGTTGACCAGTTTATTTTTTGATACTACCTAACTGCATTTTTAATGTAAAGTCTTTTTCGCAACTTATATTATATATTTTGCAATAAACATTTTTCATCCATTTTTTATATTGCAAAATATATACCTTGATTCATAAGTTGCGAAAAGTTCAGGTTTGATAGTAAAATGAAGACGAATTAACTGAATTTTTAATGTAAAATCTTTTTCGCAACTAAAATAGATTGGTTTATAATTATGCAATTATTTCCCAGATATGTACAAATCGAAAATTAAATTAAATATTAATCTTAGAATTAGAAATTTAGAACCAAAAATTAGTCGGGAAAACTATTCTTTATATGAACAATCTTATTAATAT
>JAUZPS010000643.1 GCA_030705945.1 Bacillota bacterium | reverse complement strand
CAAGCTAATGGAAGGAAACTATTATTATGCTTCATTTGAGCCGGATCATAATATCATAAGCCTCCTAGCCCCGCATTTTGCCAAAAGACTTTCGGATCAAAAGTGGGTTCTGCATGATTTAAAAAGAAAGACTGCTGCAATCTTTGATACCGAAGGCTGGTTTTTAAGTCCCATCGACGCTTTACAGGAGCTGCGCCTTAGCGATAAGGAAAATGATTTCCAGAATCTTTGGAAACTGTACTTTAAAAATATCTCGATAAAGAGCAGGACAAACCTTAAACTCCAAAGAAAATACATGCCCAAAAGGTATTGGGCGCATATTGTAGAAATGGACCAACAGTTTTTTACCTAAGTTTAACATAATTAATTAAGTGGGAAAGTTGAGTAAGGGCGTTTCAAAAAATTCCCTGTTTAAGTTTGTATGATGATACCCATTAAATCAAGTTTTTAAAACGCCCAGTTGATTAGTCTTTTGTTACTGTCCGATTAAAATAAGCGTTAACACGTATGCTTACTTTCTGCATTCTTTTGCCAATGCCTCGAAAGCTGGAAGCGAATTTTCTATAGTCTCAATACTTGAACAATATGCTATTCTAAAGTAGCCTGGACATCCGAAACCCTTACCTGGAACAACCAGCAAATTGTATTTCAACGCCATATTTACAAATTCGACATCATCGTCAATAAGGGCTTTAGGGAAGAGATAAAAAGCTCCTTGCGGTTTAATGCAAGAAAATCCTAAGTTTATCAAGTGGTTGTAGATTAAATCTCTTCTTTTTTTATAAATCTCTATGTCAACGGTCACATCCATTGATTCTGCAACTACCTTCTGAAAAAGTGAAGGAGCATTTACAAAACCCAAAATCCTATTGGCAAAAATCAAAGCATCCATTAATAAATTTACTTCCTTAATTTTCGGGTTTGCGGCAATAAATCCTATCCTCTCACCAGGTAAAGAAAGAGATTTGCTGAATGAACAGCCCAAAATTGAGTTGTCAAATATTTTCAAAATACTTGGAAGCTTTATTCCATCGTAAACCAATTTATTATATGGCTCGTCAGAAATTACAAAAATACTGGTATTATATTCTTTTTCTTTATTTTTTAATATTTCAGATATCTTTTTCAATGTTTCTTCTTTGTAAATAACACCAGTAGGATTATTCGGAGAGTTTATTATGATGGCTTTAGTTTTACTTGTGATTTTCTTGTCTAAATCACCAATGTCAGGTTCAAAAGTATTCATATCCGACTTTACTATAACTGTCCTTCCTCCATGGTTGTCAATATAAAATGAATACTCTACAAAGTAAGGCGCAAAAATAATTACTTCTTCATCGGGGTTTAAAATAGATTTCAGAATAATATTTAGGCCACCGGCAGCGCCGCAGGTCATAACTATATTGTTAGCCGGAAGATCCACCCCAGTTTCATTCGATAAACTTTTTGCAACCTTTTCCCTAACATCCATAAAACCTGCGTTATTCATATATTTGTGAACTCCAATATCATCAGAAACCAATTTCTTAATGGTATTTTTGACAAATTCAGGTGGTTCAGAATCAGGGTTTCCTAATGTGAAGTCAAAAACTTTATCCGCTCCATACAACGCGCGTAATTTTTCACCTTGTTCAAACATAGCTCTGATACCAGACGCGTTTGTTAAATTTGTTACAACTTTTTGAGAAAGCATACAATTTCCCTCCTAAACTTATAGAGAACTGCTTAAAATAAACAGTTCTCTATCTATAATACAATTGCATTAAAATAATACTACAATATTGTTAAAATAACAACACCTTATAACAAGTCAAATATCTTTTTTGACAGTCTTGCTAAATCGTCGGGCGCTTCATCTTCATCAACATCTTTGGACATTATCGCCAAAATGTATGGCTTGTCTGTATATACAATTCCAACGTCATTTATAACATTTACCTGAGTGCCAATTTTATGCGCTACCCTTATATCTTTGGGCAAAAGTTCAGGAATCCTATCATTAAATTTTGTATTTAAAAAATTATCCATCAACTCTGCGCCTAGCTCACCATTTTTATTGGAAAATTCATATACACTCTTCATATAGATTCCCAGATCTCTAGGACTTGTAACATTATTATCATAATCAATTATATTTCCTCCCAGCTGCTTCATATAATCTTTGACATTCTTAAGACCAATAAATCTCAAAAGCATATTGGTTGCAATATTATCACTATATGTTATAGATAGTTTTGATAACTGCTGCACCGTATACTTTTTCCCAAAACTCTCATTTTGAATAATCCCGGTTCCTGCTTCATAATCATCCTGAGTGTAACTTAAAACCCCTTGAGGGTTAACATAACCATCTTTGATCCTTTGATATAAGTAAAGGTTTATGGGAACCTTTATTGTGCTTGCAGCAGTAAATTCTTCATCTTGATTAATGCCAAAAGATTCTTTTGTCGATAAATTATAGTAATATACCCCATAATGACCATCTATAGTTTTTAGTAAATTTTCTACTTCAGTTTTTATTTTTTCAGTTTTTTCATTATTAATTTCTTTATCACTATCAGTATTACTATTGGTATTACTATCAGTATTACTTTCAATCTCTTTAGACACATCTATTGATCTTATCTTCGAAAACTGCTGGGATATTGAAAGAACATCCTTTATAATATCTGCTCCCGACAACATCCTTTTGATTTGAAACCCTACAAATAATATCACAATTAATATT
>JAUZPS010000642.1 GCA_030705945.1 Bacillota bacterium | reverse complement strand
TCCACACAGATGTGAATCTTACGGGATTGGTCTTGCTGAGTATACGCATACTTCCTTCAACATCAAGCTTGTCATCCTTCGGATCTACAGAGCCAATACCCACATTGCCACTACTGTTCCATGAAAGGACTGCTTTTTCGTTACCTGAAACTTTTGCGCCAAGGATCCCTCCGTAACTACCGAATATTACGGGTCCATCGGTATTTAAACCCGCGAAAGGATTCCCATTCCCACACCATCTTATGCCGTTATCGCCGTTATTTTTATCTCTTAAATACAGCGTTCTATCTGATAGACTAAGATTTCCATTTGCCGATAAATTTCCCGAGTCGTCAACACTTAAAGCGATGCCTTTTGAATATGATAACTGGCTGTGCTTATGTAAATTGTCTACAAAGCTATTACTTATCAATGGCTCCCAGTTATCACCATATGCTATATTGTAAATATTATTTCCAGTTCCCGCTTTCCAGCGTTTTTCCGATTCAGACCAAACAATTCGAGCATCAGGAGCCATACTAGGTCCACCCCGATACACCTCAAGACCTCCATCTTGCAGCTTCCACTCTTCTTCCTCAGTAGGGCTATTGACCTGAAGGAAACTGTTAGCCACTAAAAGATCATTCTGAGTAGAACTTGATTTCATCCTAAGCTCGCCATGAACAACAAGATCACCCTTAATATCCACTTCTCCAGTGAACTTTGTTAGAGTTGAATTAACCTCAAGGGTTTTTCTTTGAGCTCCTTCATCGATTGTATTAAGAAACGGCATATTTTTCAGGTCGTCGCCTACTCTTAGAATCAACTTTTCTACAGCCAATACCCTTCCTGCAGGTCCTGCGAATATTCGAAGAGGAGACCCATCATAATCGATGTCAAAAATACAGTCATTGTTAATGACAGTTTTATTTTGCAGCAATTTGGGAACTATTCTTGCTAAAATAATGTCCTTCTTAGGGTCTTCTGGTTTTATTCTACTGTGATTTAAGCGTCCCCGTTCCCATATATGTATTTCTTCACCCATTCCCTTTTCTAAGTCCCTATCTGCAAGGGTCTCTTCATAACTTAATGTGATGTAGATGTTCTCATTGGCTTTATAATCCGACAGATCCAAAGGATTATCAGGATGACCTTCATAAATCAGAATTTCCTGACTTATGCTCTCCTTCTTTTTTGTGTCCGGGTCTTCAACCTCGACTTGGTTCAAGGCCACTCCTTCACAAACATAAACCTCCATTTTGCTGCTGTCGCTTGGCGCAACTTCAAGGCCTGTGACAATTCCCCATGTATGAAGATAGCGATTGTGAAGACGTTGTAAACGTCGATGAAACTCTTGATCCATGTTATAATCTTCCGCTTTTAAGAATAATCCGTCAAAATATCGCATTCTCTTAAATTCTTTTCCCATTTGCTGTTCCTCCGGAATAAAAGATTTTTGTTTTTCTAAGCAATGATTGAAAAATTACTTACTCCACCATACCTCCCAAAAGTGTTTCACTTCCGACTTTTGCTTGCGCTCCTACACGCATTGCCGGTACTTCCACGTTTAAGATATAATTTGTATAGAAAGGTTTCTCCCTTTCTATCACTTCTTTCAACATCCGTACTTTTTCTTTCAGTATGCTTGAGCTATGAGCAGGGATCAAAGCGTAAACCGAAAAGAAACAAGGCCCGGCGCGTCCGACAACCGAATTGTAACCTACCCTGTTCCCTATACCCAGCCTTGTTGGAGATTCACATTCATCAACAGTAATTGTTGTTCCATTACCTGAATAAAACTGTAGATATTCCGTGAGTCCATCCCATGTGCCTCTTTTTTTATATAATTGAAGCATACTTTCTATCATGGTTCTGTTTGTAGAAGCGCGTTTTTCAGCAAGGGGCAGAAGTTGCAGGGGCTTTAAGTCTTTTTCAGAATCATCTTCATATCCCGTAAACTCCAGATTCTCCTCCAACTCAAGGCCTACCCAGCCTGCCAGCCATGGAAGAAATTGAACCGGAGTATTTGCAGGATCAAAGTATTTGTCAATCCTGTCAAGTAAATCTTCAATTCCCGTCTCTACCGATACCGTTCCATTTCTTCCTGTTAATTGACGCTCAAAGGCCAGAAGGAATCGTCCAAGGAAATATTCATCATCTGCCTCATTGTAGCTTTTCTGGAAAATCGCTGGAAGATATTGCGTGTATTTGCTTAATGTTGAAGTACTCATGATTCCACCTCTACAATTAACTCTTTTAGTTTAATCAGTTGGTCAGCCTTAAGCTCAGGCGCGTCCAGTTCTGCCTGTATAACATGATCAACTCCGGGTATCTCTTCGACAAGGTGATATATATCGGAAAGGTAAAGGTTCCTGCCTGGAGTCCAGCCATTCTTATCTTCCCCGCCTGTAATAGGATCGAGGAACTCTTCGACTGCATTTTGTACTGAATTTTTCAAATCAACTTTTTTGGACGCTATCAGAAGATTAATTCTGACTTCCTGATAGTCAGGCTCAACAACATGAATTTTTGTTGAAATAATCTTGCGTTTTGACAAATATTCATTAACGTATTTTCTGATATCAAATATATCCTTTACAAGCTCCTTCTGATTCTGGGTTTTAATAGCCAACACTACTGAAATATGGCCGAATTGCTCAGTTCCAGCAGCTCTTTCACCCTCCATATCACGGTTCGGATGACAGATTGCTCTGACCTTCAGATCAGGATATTTATCAAGTATCCCCGGCAT
>JAUZPS010000641.1 GCA_030705945.1 Bacillota bacterium | reverse complement strand
TTATTATTTGTTTTGTCTTCAATGAGAGATATAAGTGGAAAAACATCATTATAGTGCTTCTGAATGAACATTGCGTTTCTTTTTTTAAATAATTTTTCAGCCAGTTTATCAGCTATTGGCATTACAATTCTCTCATGGGCGCAGAGAACTGGAGATACCAGGTCAATGCTGCCTGTGGTCTGAAGATTTAAGCATCCGCAGTAATGGTTACAGCGCTTTCGTACCGCGCATTGAGCGCAGGACACCTTTTCTTCTTCATTTGTTAAAAAGAGCTCCTGTCTCTTATTTTCATCAATGCCTGTTTCAACATTTCCAATAGAATAATAAGGCTTACCGACAAATTGAACGCATGGGTAAAGACATCCGTCAGGAGCGACAGAAATCTGTTTTTTACCCAATTCGCATCTTTCGCTGCTGTAATTTTCGCAGTTTATATGTGAGCTTATTTTCACCTCAAATGGGCTAAAATAAAACTTTTCTTCAAGAAGAGTTTTTTCCAAATAAAATTGGGCTAATTTTTTATACTCACGTTTCAGCGCTTTCATATTTTGATCTGTCCAATTACCTGAATAATCAAGGGAACATATTATGTACTTATATCCCTTTTGGTATAGAAACATGACAGAGTCTGCGTAATAATCCACTGTGTTTGGGCTGATCACCATCAATACAGGAGCATAAGGTCGGGCTTTTATCAGCGTGTCCAGCTTATCAATAAGTTTTAAGTAAGTTCCGGCCTGATTTTTGTCGACCCTGTTAGCATCATGAGCATCCTTTATACCATCAAAACTTAGAGCAATAAAAATATTTTCTTTTAGTGAATAATTTAAAAATTCTTCATCAAGTAATAGTCCGTTAGTTGTAACCTTATAATGGAAACAATATTCACTGCCCTTTTCCTTGTTTTTACAATACTCAACCGTTTTATAAATCAGATCCTTATGCAGCAGAGGCTCGCCTCCAAAAAAAATTATTCCTATTGACTCTCCCCCAATCTTAGCCGCAAGATCAACTGATTTAATTATCGTATCAAAACTCATAGTCGATTTATTAGTTCCGTCGACATAGCAATACCTGCAAGCCATATTGCAGTCGTTAGTCAGATGTAGTGTAAAATGCATTCATTCACCCCTTTTTCGCTGAACAGCCGGAAAATGGCTTTTCAAAGCGAATTTATATAGAACTTTAGAGCTCGAAATTAATATTTCCATTTAGGTATATAAAAAGCACTATTAATCTTACATTTGACGGAGCAAAATAACGAACGCTTTAACGTTATTTTGCGATAAGCAAATGTAAAAGATTAATTGCTTTTTATATAGTATCAAAAAAACTTAGCAACTGGTCGTTTCAAAAACTTGATATAATGGGTTCTCGTAATATAAACTTAAACAAGGAATTTTTTGAAACGCCCTTAAATAATTTGCTGAGCTTTAAGCCAGCTCAAAAAATCTCTTACCTGCAATTTTAGCTCCTCAATGCCTTGTAAAGTTTGTATTTTACCTTCTTTATCATATAATAACTTGGAAACTGGATCATAAAATACGCCTATTGACGCTTCATCGGGCTTTTTAGCCAGACCTTCCCTTAAAACTTTTGCGGCATCTATAAGATTATAATTCTCAGCAGTAGAAATGCATTTTTGCTCAACACTCCATTTAATAAAGTCATCCTTTGAAACAAATTCAAATCCAATTTTTTTATTTTTATCAAAACCATCGACTGTCAGATTTCCCTTATCCTTACCTATGCCATTTCCTTTTACATCCACATATATGTAAGTTTTAGGTATATATGTGTCCTTTATTACTATACTATCTTTTATAAACTCAATTCCGTAACTTTTAGCTTCCTCACAAATCACCTGATATGCCTCTTCCTCAGATAAAAAAACAGGTGGCGAAACTGACACGCAGCCAAAACTTCCCCTTCCGTCCCCATGAACAAAAATCGGCGGTATTAGCTTATTTGCTTCATTTGCATTATTATTGGGTGTTGGGATGTTAACAATACTGTTTGTAGAAATACTAATGGTATTTGAGCTGTTTATATTAACTTTAGTAGTATTTTTTGCAGGACAACCTGAGTTTAACCCCAAATTTGGCGTTACTGAAGCGATCGCCGAACTGTCCGGTGATACTATATCAGGATTCTGATCATACGTTGATCCATTTACTGAAGCGCCTTTTGTACCTTCATACTTTTGGCAGCCTGATATGGATACTGCCATTAGAGAGGATAGCGCAATACAGACATATATGTTATTCTTCCAACGGCTTGGAAGGTTTTTCAGAAGCTCAGGATTTTTAAGAACTATACTCTTTGTTGGATAAAGCGGCCTTTTATAGTTTTTTATAGGTTTAAGTTCCATTGATACTTGCCTCCTTGTCTAATCTATCTTACTTTCTATTTGACTATTATTCATCCAATAAAGTTCCAGTATTTTATAATTTATTTTATATTTCTACAAAAAGTGAAATATTTCAATTTAATATACACTAATTTTATCATTAATTTCAATTTGTGAAAACACTTTAAACACGTTAAAGATAACCAAATGTAAAATTAGTTTTATCAGTTGCGCAAAACAGCCGAAAAAGACTTTTCAAAGCGAGCTGATATAAAACATTACATTCGTTATTTTATGTTAACAAATGAGCCTTCAAATATATGTGTCAAATATCAAGAAAAACTGGTATAATAAAATTAGGCAGAAAATTCAATATATGTGAG
>JAUZPS010000640.1 GCA_030705945.1 Bacillota bacterium | reverse complement strand
TGGATTAATTAAATTAGGAGTATTTTAACTATAATGTTTTTTACGTTGAAAAATATAGTTCACAATGATAAGATGTAATGTATACAAATAAAGGAAAAAATGAATGGATTCCTATACTAGAGTTGACTTGGTTTGTAATTTTTTTCTAGTTTAATTTTAACAATTTGACTATTAACTTTATTTTTATGGGGTTAAGCTTCAAAAATAAATTGTAATGTAGATATCGAATAGCTTACATATATTAACATGTACATAATTGACATTCTTCTATAAATAAATTCTAAGTTGATTCATCAATTTGTTATCTATTTACTAAGTCAAAAGCATATTTATCATGAAAACCGAACTATTTTAAAGTCACTATTAATATTACGTTTAGATTAGCTCGACAACCTGATGGTCAAGGATTTGTGGAAAAAGTAATAAAATAGTCTACTTTAATAAGGTTGATTTCATATAATTATGTTATATTTCAAAGGCAATCTTATCATTTCTTCCTATTAAATATAATTAAATATAGATATTTCAGGAGGTTTAAGACATGAAGAGAGAACTGAAGATAGTTCTTATTCTGCTTGTAGCCATACTCAGCATTCTTTTCGGTTGCCCTGTTTTTGCCGAGAATCAGGATATCAAGAATTATGAGGAAGACAATTCCGCTTTGACTTATCAGGGAAGCTGGAACGTTTATGGAGATAGTTCTGCAAGCGCGGGAAAATATAAAATTAGTAACACAAAAGACGCATCTGTCAGCTTAAGTTTTACAGGGACTGGCATTAAGTGGGTTTCGCAGACACAAAACAATGCTGGTATTGCGGAGGTAATATTGGACGGCAAATCTGAAGGAATGGTGGATTTGTACAGTCAACAAACATTAAATCAACAACTTGTATTTTTGAAGTCTCATCTCGATAGAGGAAATCATACTATTCAAATCAAGGTGACAGGTAATAAGAACGTTTCGTCAAGCGGGTCTTATGTTGTCATCGATTCATTAAAAGTTATAGATAGTTCGGATGTTGCCCCTCCAAGCGCGCCAACAGAGATAAAGATCATACCTTCAGATAAGCAGGTTGAAATTTATTGGGCAGCGAACACAACCGATGATTTTGAAGGTTACAATATCTATAGATCAACAACAAAAGATTCAGGATTTCAGAAAATTAATCAAAATCTATATTATAATGGCAGCAGCTTTACAGACACAACTGTGAATAATGGAACCACCTATTATTATTACGTTACAGCTGTTGATTCTGTTGGTAATGAATCTGCGCCATCATCAACTGCTTCAGGCCTACCAACCCTATATGCAGGAAGCTATGAGGACTCAGACGTAGGGATTTCATATCAGGGGCAATGGTATTCTGATGCAGACTCCAGATTTAGCGGCTCGAGAGGTTATTATACTAACGTGATGAATGCTTCCTCCTCCTTCTCGTTTTTTGGAACGGGAGTAAAACTGCTAAGCTATAAGTTTAATAACGGTGGAATTGCTGAATTGATTTTTGATAAAGGACTTTCTACTGAAAAAACAGAGTTAATTGATCTCTATAGCAGCAGCCCTCAATATGGTCAGGTTATATTTGAAAAAACAGGACTTACTGAAGGATGCCATACTGTAAGCATTAGGGTTACCGGACAAAAGAACGCCTCTTCATATGGAACATATTTGTATGTGGATTCTGTTCTAGTGAATGGAACTGCTTATCAGAAGGGCAGTATCCAGGAAAATTCTATGACGATTGATTATAAAGGCGTCTGGTCAACTGAGAACAATAGCAATTACAGCGGCGGAAGTATGACAAACACCAGTAGAACAGGAGCAGGCGCAGAGTATACCTTCTATGGTTCTGGTGTTTCTTTGATTGGTATGACATCGTACAACAGAGGTTTAATGAAGGTTGCTATTGACGATGAATCGCCAATGTTGATTGATCTTTACAGCAACAATGATAGTTACCAGAAAAGTTTATTTAAACTATTGGGTCTTGTAAACGGTAAACATGTTATTAAAATCGAAGCAACAGGGACAAAGTTTGCTAGTTCTTCATCAACTGTTATTGGGATCGACGCAATAAATGTTATTGAACCTGTAACTCTTGACAAAGCTGTGGCGCCTTCAGATTTGACAGCATCAGCAGACAAGGGAGCAATTATACTCACTTGGACGTCGACTGGAAGCGGAACTGTAGGATATAGAATTTACAGGTACAGGGGCATATTGTTTGATGGAATTGTTAATAAAGGACTTGTAAGATCAGAAGAGTTTACAGATACAGGTCTTGTTCCTGGGGTTCAATACACTTATAAGGTGTCAGCTGTTGATACTTTAGGTAATGAAACAGCATTATCACAATCTGCAAGTACGGTTCCGAATTCAGCAGGAGTTGGAGCTGGCGCGCCTATTGGAATAAACATACTTTCAGCAGGAACATACGAGGAAAATAACGCGTCAATTGTATACACAGGTTCATGGCCTCAATATGGAGATAGCGGCGCAAGCGGAAACACGTACAGATATGGGTACAATGAAGGAAGTACGCTAAATGCCAACTTCAAAGGAACGGGCATAAAATGGACCGCTATCAGAGCAAACAGTTATGGAAGGGCGCAAGTAACAATAGACGGAAAAGTGGATGAAATAGTAAGCCTGTACAGCGCTCAGACAGAATACAAACAAACGGTGTACCAGAAGATGAATCTTGCAAACGGTTGGCACACCATTGAAATAAAAATA
>JAUZPS010000064.1 GCA_030705945.1 Bacillota bacterium | reverse complement strand
TTCTTCATCTTGATTAATGCCAAAAGATTCTTTTGTCGATAAATTATAGTAATATACCCCATAATGACCATCTATAGTTTTTAGTAAATTTTCTACTTCAGTTTTTATTTTTTCAGTTTTTTCATTACTAATTTCTTTATCACTACCAGCAGTATTACTACCACCGGCATTACTATTGATATTACTATCAGTATTACTTTCAACCTCTTTAGACACATCTATTGATCTTATCTTCGAAAACTGCTGGGATATTGAAAGAACATCCTTTATAATATCTGCTCCCGACAACATCCTTTTGATTTGAAACCCTACAAATAATATCACAATTAATATTAAGAGAAACCTTATTCTTTTAAAGATAAGCCTTCTTTTCTTTTTTACTTGAGTGGACTTATGAACTTTACCCATAAATTACCTCAAATCCTTTAAATAATGACTAAAAATCCCTACACGCATAGATTCCGCTTTGTTTATTGACTATAAAAACAATCAACAAACAGCGGAATTTATTTTAATCACTATATTATTATCATTCTGAAAAACTCTTTATTCTTAAAAGCTCTTTATTTTCCTTGCCCTTCTTGATAACTTTCTCATCACGAACCTGAATATTAAAAATATAACACCCAATATACCTACAGCTATTATAATTTTACTAAGCTTATTTCCGGATTTTTTAATAATTTCAGCAGGCATAGCTACAACTGCTTTTTCAACATTACTAGATGCAATTAAATTGATACTGCCCAATGACATTCCTTTGCTTTTATATTCAATGGTTCCTAATACATCGCCTTTTTTAACAGGAGCTTTAATAGTATTATTAATATGTTCTTCACTAGTATAATCATCATTTCCATTCAGAGGCGCTACATGATAAAAATCCGATTGAGCAATTAAATCCAGCTTTTCATTTTGTTTAGCACCTTCAACAGAAACATTTTTAACGACTTGATTTGAACTGATTATCTTCTTATTTGTATAATTCTCAAATCCATATTTATAAAGTTCTTTGGTATATGAGAACACCTTGCTGCTCCCCCCTGTAACATGCATCACAACTGAAATAAGCTCCAATCCGTCACTGTTTACCGCAGAAGATAACAGGTTGTTACCGGCAGCGCTGGTATAACCGGTCTTAACTCCATTAACAGTATATGAGTATTTAACGTTATTTATTGTATATGGATATTTATTAGAATACCATAAAAGTTTATTAGTTGACTGCAAAGGATCCCATTTCTGATGCTTATTGGTAGCAGGTAAATCCTTATAGAATTCCTTCGCGACTATTTGCCTGATTTCTGGCTTAGTCATTGCATATCTTGTTATTAATGCCATATCTCTTGCTGTTGATAAGTGATATTCCTCACCTTTAGCATCATCTTTACCACAAGGGTTTACAAAATTTGTATTAGTAGCCCCTATTTCTTTAGCTTTCTCGTTCATTTTTTTTACGAATTCAGCTCTGGAACCAGAGATATTTTCTGCAATAATATTTGCTGTTTCATTTGCTGATCTAACAAGCATAACATTAAGTAAATTCTCCAAAGTCAGATTGCTTTCGCCAGCCATAATCCCTATATTCATTCCACCCGGCCCAATATCGTTCACCGCCTCAGCTGATACGTTCATAACGCTGTCTAACTTGCCATTTTCAAGAGCTACTATTGCAGTCATCAATTTTGTTGTACTTGCCGGTCTCACCTTCACATCTGCATTATGCTCAAGCAACACCTGTCCGGTTTTTGAATCCATAAGGATATATGAACAATCAGGAGCTATGTTCACTGGTTGAGCGAAACTAACCTGGCTGAAAATTGCTATTATAAATATTTGCGCTAAAATCAAGATTCTCTTTTTCATACTTATCCCCAGTATAATTTTTTTAATAAGATCAATTTATTTCCTACATACAAATTTCCATACAATAATATCTTATAATCCTTTAAAAATCGACCAAAGCTATTATAACATTCATGTTTAAGAACAATCAAGCAAATTGATGCTCCAATTTTAGGAACGCTATACAACTTTGGCCGTTTAATAATAAAATTTCATTTCACCAAGTAATATAAATATCGAACTGTAAAGTTTTTGTCTTATATAAGTTCGCTTTAAAAATCCTTTTTTCGGCTGTTCAGCGCAACGAATAAAACTAATTTTACAGTTCGATATCTATATATGTACTAAATTAAAATCATTGTTAATCTATATAAAAAATTGATGTAAAATGTTTATTGCAAAATATATAATAAATAATATATAGGCATTTACTAATTTGACTGTGATGCAGATGCTGGAGACGCGGAAGCCGAAGGTCTTGCTGAAGGAACAGGCATAACTCTTACGTTTTCTATTTCTTTTTTATCTCCGTTGTCTTTTTTATACCAAATCTGAATAATCGTTCCTACTTTAATATCATCAATCTTGAGCTTTTTTTCGTTAAAATTGTTATTTCCTCTCTCAAATGTAGTAATAGACGCTGTTGAGGGAATTTCTACATCTTCTGTTTTTCCTGTATATTTCCTTTGAGCCATACCACCAAAACCTTGCCCATTCCTTCCGTTGCCATTTCTTCCATTTCCATTTCTTTTATTTCCATTATTATTTTGTCCATTCTGTGTTCCAGAGTTATCCCCATTGCTTCCCTGATTATTTGGAGGAGGATTATTATCTCCATTTCCTCCCTGTCCATTCGGTTGAGGATTAAAGTCGCCATTTCCATTCTGTCCATTCTGTCTATTCTGCATATTTTCTCTCATTTTTTGTCTCTCTTCATCCGTCATTTGTTTTCTCTGAGGTATTTCAATAAGCGCTAAAGTTACCTTACTACCTGATATTGCTTTAACTTCCCCATATAAATCAGGACTATTATTGCCCCATGCATTTCTTCCATTCTGGTTTTGCGCGTTTGCATCCTGGTTGTTGGAATCTTGCGCGCTCTGGCTAGAATCGTCAGAGCTCTGACCGCATGAAGCAAGCAATCCAAGACTTATTAGCAGCATAATGATTGTTATAACCTTTTTAAAATTTTTCATTCCATTATTCCTCCCATACTGTAATATTTATATTTTTAAGCCTCGGTAATCAAAATTATCTTAACTAAATTGTTATAATCAGTAAAAATTGATACATCTCCATAAGTTTTTGATGAATCTATATCATCTTTGCTGACAATAGAAATGGCGTCATCTATACCTTTCTTATATATTACCATATCATTTCTGAATCTATATACTTTGTCATTAATTTTGATTCTTTTTACGTCAAAAGCTTGAATCTTGGTTGATCTAATATAGGAATAGGTTATGCCAAGTACAGAATCAACTCCCATTCCAGACATACTCTGTATTGTTACAGAACCAATTTGGGCGCTTGTTATGGCAGAATTGTAGGTATATTCTTTTCCATCTACCATTATTGAATATCTGTTTCCGTTGACCTTAGACACTACGCCAAGTTTATATTTCTGATCCAATAGGTCGCTAGCGACAATTATATTTATGTCACCAAATTCTCCTGATTCATTTAAATGTAATATACGGCCGGCAGGTATGCTTCCATATGGCATATCAGACCAGTTTAAAATATTAACTTGGGTATCTGCCCCATCATTATTTGACATTATGTTATATATCTTTACATCATCAGTAACAAATTCCGAATCAATCTGCCTGTCATCTTTATTTATGGTATGATCTTTATACTCAGAGTAACTAATTGCTGATACATCTATATTTTCATCATCTATTTTTTTATAGCTTACAAGCGTTCCTTTCAGACTGCTGAATGCGACTTTGGTCTTATAAGTGGCTGTTACACCGTTCGGCAATAAAAGTTTTATTGTATGAGTATCATTTAGTGTTGAATCGGAATAATTTAATACAAATGCATAATTTGTAGTATCATCATTTGGATAAATTACATCTACTATCTTTCCGTCATAGCCAGAAAGAGCAATTATATCGTCATCTATATTGTAGGAAGATGAATTTCTTACTTTATTCAGATCCATGTCTTTACTGAAATCATAAGTCTTAGTATCTATCTGGATTTGCTTCGCCGATACTTTGCTAGGCAAAAAACCTTTTAGTTTACCTTCAATTTCATCGTTCAAAACAAGCAGATACGCGTTTCCCCCCCATATGTCGGATATTTTGTAGCAAACATCATATTTTTGAATGTCCGCAGCCTTAGAAAGCTCATTATTTCTGATTATAGGAGTTTTGTCGTCATAAGATATGTTTCCAATTTTCTTCTTTGAGATATCCAATTTGTTTCCAATCTCAGGTTTACTGTATACAGGATCAAATATTATCGCGTACTCATAGCCATCTTTATTATCATTTTCAGCAAAAATTATTGATGTATTTGCCTGTAATAGACTTTTTAAGCTATCATACGTCTGCTTGTTTCCGTTATAATAATATACAGTTTTATCAGGCAGAACCAATGATTGATCTTTCCCATCCTTATCATTATAGGTAATGCTTGTATCTGAAGCGCTTTCAACCGTATACTTAATCAATGACTTTTTATCGTTAAAGATATTTGTAATTTTATCATCCTTAATATAAAATTCATAGGTATTACCTAGTTCAGGTTTTTTTAATTTATCATCGATATAATACACACCTTTATCTGTCAGAATCTGATTAGAAGACAGTTTTTCCATAGTGTCTGAATTTCCTAACACTATATATGTTTTATATAAATTTGTTGACTCAGAGAACAACTTATCAGCATCCTGAGGATTTGCCTTTTTAATATTTGTCGAGATCATGGAATTGATCATTACTGCAGCCGACCATCTCGGCAATCCGTCAATTGCCTGAAGTTTTATTCCGTCTGAGAGTCCCAGAATTCTAGCCTTTTCTATATAATTATCCGGCCAGAAGCCCTTTAAATCCTGGTCGGTATAACCCAGAACCCTTACGAGCACTGTGCAAGCTTGAGCGAAATTAACTTTATCGGTTGGGTGAAATTTACCGTCCGGCATTCCAGTAATAAATCCCTTACTAAGCGCCTCATTTATGTAACCGCTTGACCAACTGTTGTTTGGAATATCGGGAAATACCGTTGATCCTTTCAAGGCGTCTGCATCGTCGCCTAAACCTGCTGTAACAACAATAATTTTGGCAAATTGTTCTCTTGTCAGCAAACTGTTGGGATTGAATTTGTTAAAATTATCCCCATTCATAATACCCAATACAGCAAGTCTGTTGACTGCGTTAGCATATGAAGCGTCTTCCTTAACGTCAGAATATTGCGCAAACGCAACCGTCGACATTGCCAGGATCATAATAATCGTACATATCATTACGCGTATTTTCATTTGATTATCCTCCATTTTTATTCAAATCTTAATGCTTGAATCGGATTTAACTTCGATGCTTTAAAGGCAGGGAAAAGACCAAATACTATGCCTGTTATCAGGGAAATTCCAAAAGAAATAATAATCCATTGGAGTGAATAAACAGGTTGAATATTAAAAGATGTTGATATTTTGCTTAAGTTTCCTATTACAAACTTAATGATTCCAAGTCCTATCAGCACGCCTACAACACCACCCATACCAGTAACCATAGCAGCTTCTATTAAAAATTGAACCAGAATACTTCTTCTTTTAGCCCCAATTGCTTTTCTGATACCTATTTCCCTTGTTCTTTCCGTTACAGATACAAGCATTATATTCATAATACCTATACCTCCGACAATCAGAGATATTGCAGCTATACCCCCAAGAACCAGCATCATAATTCCTGTTACATTATTTAAAGTGGATAACATCTGTTCTGAGTTAAAAACTCTGAATGAATTAGAATTATTGTAAATTTTTGTAAGCATTGTATTAAGCTTTTCCATAACACTAGATACAGCTTCCGGAGTTGTCGCCTGGACTGAAAAATTTCTAATAACAGCTGATTTACTTAGTCTCTGAGCAGATGTAACAGGTATTATAACAACGTCATCGTCAGATTGGTCCTGTCCTCCAGCTTTTTGCTGCAGTAAGCCCACTACTTTATATATCTGCCCGTTTATTTTCATATTCTGTCCCACGGGATTTCTTCCTTCAAAGATATCGTTAGCTACTGCAGTTCCTATTATTGCCACCTTTTGCCTGAAATCATTGTCAAAAGAAAGTAAAAACCTGCCTGACTGCACGTGCACATTTTTTATCTCTTCGTACTCGGGACTTGTGCCGGTTAAACTTGTGCTTCTCGTTTTGGTGCCATATTTAAGTGTCACACTGCTGCTGACTTGCGGAGCAATAGCGGAAATTTCACTTGGGTTTTCCTCTGCAAATTTTTGAAGATCCTCAAAACTTACATTCCTATTACTGTTTCTCCCAGTTATAGATATTGATATTAAATTTGTGCCAAGACCTTGCAGGGAATCTGTTATGCTCTTGGTGCTACCTTGAGCAAAAGCAACAGCGGCTATAACTGATCCAACCCCTATAATGACTCCTAACATAGTCAGGAAAGATCTGACCTTATTGCCCCAAATGCTTTTAATCGCCATCTTATATGCTTGGATTAGCCCCATTTATCCCACCTCCCGATCTTCGATTATCTCGCCGTCCTGAATTCTAACAATTCTTTGAGCCTGATTTGCAATATCGTTATCATGGGTAATAAGAATAATGGTATTCCCACTCTTGTGAAGCTCTTTTAGAATTTTCATTATTTCAGTTCCCGATTTAGTGTCAAGATTACCTGTTGGCTCATCAGCAAGAATTATTGGCGGGTCGCTAACCAACGCCCTGGCTATAGCGACCCTTTGCTGCTGACCACCTGATAATTCCGTGGGCTTGTGATGTATTCTTCCTTCAAGACCTACCATTTCTAAAGCCGCTTTGCTTCGTTCATGTCGCAGCTTAGCTCCAACCCCTTGATAGATCAGGGGAAGTTCAACGTTTTCAACTGCAGAAAGCTTTTGAAGAAGATTAAACCCTTGGAAAATGAATCCAATCTTGAAATTCCTGATTTCAGCCAGCTGATTATCATTCATTTTACTGATTTCTTTACCATCTAGGGTATAATTTCCAGATGTAGGAGTATCCAGACAACCGAGCATATTCATTAACGTTGATTTCCCAGAGCCTGAAGGTCCTATTATGGCAACAAATTCATGTTTTCTGATATGAAGATTTATACCATTTAAAGCGTTTATGATATTGTCGCCCATTTTGTACATTTTATACATGTTTGATATCTGAATCATGTCGACCCTCCCAATTACTATGGTCAATCCCCTCTTTGAGATCCTGATTGACGGCTACTGCTACTGCTACTATTAGATCTCTGCTGGGTGTTTCCTCTTTGCTGATTGTTTCCGAATCCGCCCATGCCACCCATACCGCCCATTCCGCCCATTCCGCCCATTCCAAATCCGGACTGACTTGAGCTTTGATTAGTACTGGTTGATAATGGTGGTAAAATAATTGTGTCTCCTTCTTCTAGTCCGCTGACAACTTCAATATAAGAATCATTGTTTATCCCAAGCTCAACTTGTTTTGGCGTAGCGTTTTTGTAGTAGCTTGACATTGCAGAATTTCTCCCGGATCTGTTAGCGCCACTTCCGCTTTGACCACTCTGGCGTCCACCCCAATTTCCGCTACCTTGCTGTCCATTACCTTGTTGTCTATTACCTTGCTGTCCTTGACCACCATTCTGCTGATTTCCTGAATTCTGCCTCCCTTGGCTGCCATCTGGATAGCCATTTGATTGACCGTTGCCAGACCTGTTGCCATAACCTCCGTTGCCTCCATTGCCTCCATTGCCATAGCCTCCCCAGCTACCATTCGGCATATTGCCTCCGTTGGCTCCATTGCTTCTTACCCAAACCATACTTCTGTTGCCAAGCTTTGTAACTGCTTCTATGGGCACCATCAATACATCAGATTTTTGAGACACCATTATATCTGCATTAACATTCATCCCCAGCTTTAAATCCTTAATATCATTAACCTTTATGGTTACCGGATATACAGAAACTCCGTTAGAAGATGTACCTTCGAAAGCTACCTTTGAAACTTCGCCTGACAAAGGTTTGTTTGTTGTTTCTGTCAATGCGTCAACAGTAATATTAACCTTCTGACCAGTCTTAATTTTAGCAATATCCAGTTCATCTATATCGACACTAAATTGCAGATTTTTCATATCAATTATGTTGCCAAGAATATCTCCTGCCTTTATTGTATCTCCTACCTTTTTAGTCTGGTCCATAATAACGCCATCAATCGAAGCGTATATTTTATAATAGGACAATTGTTTTTGGGCAGATTCTACTTGGGAATTAGCATCTAATACTTTCAAATCGTTGTTCTGCTTCGATAAGGATAAGTCATCGTTCTTTAATTCAACCAGAACATCTCCCCCATGAACGTAAGAGTTTTCTCTTACATTTACACTTGTCACCGTTCCGCCTGAAGTACTTTTGATAGTTTTTACATTGAAATACTCCATTTTTCCGATGTCTGTGCTTGTCTGATTGCCTGATGCAGTTCTTATGGATGCTGTAGCTTTCATCTCATCTTTTAAGGACCCAGGATTGTCAAACGTAACTTCCACGTCAAATACCTGACCACCTGAAACCGATGAGTAAGGAACGCTTCCCTTGTATGTAACAACTCCATCGACTGATTGCATTAAATCCTGAACATATAAGGTAGCCTTTTGTCCTATCGTAATGGAATTTAACAAGGATGAGTTAAATGGAACTGTTATCTTTAATTTTGAGGTATCAGTTATTGTAAGAACATTAGCTCCTTTTCCAAGTTCGTCGCCTGCTTTAGCGGTAATATTGGTTACCCTTCCGCTAAATGGCGCATCTACATTTAACTCGCTTATACTTTTCTGGTTATCGCCTGCAGTCACCTTATTTAACGCAAGATTATTCTGAGCTCTGTCGAAATTTAGCTTTGCGTCTGAATCATCAAGCTCATAAAGCAAATCTCCCGCTTTTACAGTGTCTTTGTCTTTAAAATAAGTTTTAGTGATTGTTCCAGAAACACTAGTTGCGATATCAACCTTATTTGCAGATTCAATAGAGCCTGATCCCGTAACTGATACTGCAATAGTACCTCTTCTTACTCTGTCTGTTCTTTGAACCTGCGTACTGCTCGCAGCTTTTGAACCTAATTTGATAACATTAAACTTAATCAGTCCGAAGCCCACTAGCGCCAGAACAATCAGCGCAATCATAATTTTAAAAAGCTTCGATGAGAATATTCTTTTGATTTTGCCAGATAGTTTTCCCACAATATCTTCCTCCTGCTTTACATTAGTTTTTCTCAAATATTATTGTAAAAAACAAAACTTAGAAAATCCTTAGAAAATTATTAAATTTTTGTGAACAAACTTTTTTATAGATAAGGGCGTTTCAAAAAATTCCTTGTTCAAGCTTATATGAGAATAACCCGTTATGCTAAGTTTTTGAAACGACCAGTTATTTTTTTTTGATACTACCTTATCGGAATTTTAAACAAATAACTTAAACAAGTACAAATTTTTAATTTAGCCATTTCATAAATTACTAAGGAAATTTAAAGAAAAGTAAGTTAAAATATTATATATCATGGGGGAAAGGGATGAGTCATAATGAGGCTTCTATTAGTAGAAGACGAGCAAAGGTTATCTGAAGCTTTGGCATATATATTGAGGAAGAACAACTACCTAATCGATATAGCTAATGACGGCATTACAGGCCAGGAAATGGCTGAAAGCAACATATATGATGTCATAATACTGGATAGAATGCTTCCTGGAAAAGAAGGTCTGAAGGTGCTAAAAGACTTAAGAAAACAGAATATAACTACTCCTGTCTTGGTTTTAACAGCTATGGACGAAATAAAGGATCGTGTTGAGGGCTTGGATTCAGGAGCAGATGATTATCTTATAAAGCCATTTTCAACGGATGAGCTTCTTGCCAGAATAAGGGCTCTAGGCAGAAGAAAGAGCGAGCAGCTCCAAAACGGAAATATTAAAGCGTCTTCTTTCGAGTTGGATCCTTTAAATTGCGAAGTGTTGGTTGATGGTCAAACAATAAAATTAACTTTGAAGGAATCTCAACTTTTAGAGCTTCTCATGCGCAACAAAGGAAAAGTCATTACTAGAGATCAGATATTAAGCCGTGTTTGGGGATTTGATTCGGAAGTAGATATGAATAATATTGAAATTTATATTTATTATTTAAGAAGAAAGCTCAATTTTAAAGATACAGGAATCAGGATTGAAACTATTAGAGGCATAGGATATTGTTTTAAGGAGGATAACAATGTTTAGGAGCCTTAGGTTAAAACTCACCCTTACTAACACAGCTGTAACAGGCCTTATATTTCTTCTGCTTTTAACAGGAGTTTATATAGTCATGCAGCAGGGATTTCAGAGACAATCCGAGAGAATAATGAATTCTATTGCTTCTGATGAAGGTTTGGGATATTCCCCATATATAACAAGGCCTCATCGTCCCCTTGACCCTAATTATTTCTTCGTCAGGGTTGATAGTGTTGGTAATATTATTGACAATTCTCCAAATCTAACAAACACATCTGAGGAAATATACGCGCTCGTGGATAAAACTATGCAGGTAGAAAAAGATATGGGCTATATAAGTATTGATGGAGTGAGTTTCAGATTTTTAAAGTCTTATTCCAACTTCAGAAAGGATCTTTTAAAAATAGTATTTTATAACACTCAACCGGAATCCCAGATGCTTACAAGATTGCTTGTTACTATTATCACAATAGGACTTGTTACCGTTTTAACCACATTCCTTGCAAGTCTATTTATGGCAAACCGCGCATTAATTCCAGTAAAAAAATCATGGGAAAGGCAAAAAGCTTTTGTAGCAGACGCATCCCATGAGCTTAGGACACCCCTTGCGGTAGTTCAGACAAATCTAGAACTTGTCATGGGTAATAAAGAAGATACAATTGAGAGTCAACTATACTGGCTCGATAATATAAAAGCAGAAAATATTCGTATGAGTAAATTGGTAAGCGACCTACTCTTTCTTGCCAGATCTGACTCACATGAAGTTTCCGCGCCAATGAACGAGTTTCCATTAGACGTGGTAATTAAAGAAACTTTATCTTCATTTAAGCTAATTTGTGAAAGCAAAAACATTGAACTAAAAGATAATGTTTATACTGAAACAAATTATTATGGTAATGAAGGCAGGATCAAGCAGCTTATTACAATATTGCTTGACAATGCTGTAAAATATACGGCTCCATACGGAAAAATAGCCGTAGGCTTAATAAAATCCGAAGATAATATAGAAATTAAAGTTTCTGACACTGGAGAAGGCATCCCGAAGGAACACCTTGAAAAAATCTTTGAACGTTTTTATCGGGTGGATACTTCTAGAGCAAGCAAAAGCGGCGGAACAGGCCTAGGGCTTTCAATAGCGGATGCCATTATCAAGGAGCATAACGGCCGGATAAATGTCACTAGCGATGTGGGTAAAGGTTCAGAATTTTTAGTAACCCTCCCAAATAAAAGAAAATACCACTAACTGTTGACAGAGCAAAATAACGTTAAAGCGTTCGTTATTTTGCTCTGTCAGATGTAAGATTAATATCACTTTTATTTAATATCCTCATAAAACATTACAATAAATAAATCTCCATTGAACTTATCAGCCGAAAAATACCTTTTTCGGCTGATTCCTTTATTAATCCCTTTAGGTAGGTAGTATCAAAAAAATAACTGGTCAACTGGTCGTTTCAAAAACTCGATATAATGGGTTTTCGCCATATAAACTTGAACAAGGAATTTTTTGAAACGCCCTTATTAAAATATAATTTTATTAACTTGAATTATTTATAACAAACTACAAATAATAAATTTAAAATAAGATAGATTTTTCTTGCTAAATAAAAAGCAATTAATCTTTTACATTTGCCTATCACAAAATAACGTTAAAGCGTTCGTTATTTTGCTCCGTCAAATGTAAGATTAATAGTGCTTTTTATATAAATAAGTTGCGAAAAAGATTTTAAATTAAAAATGCGGTTAATACGTCTGCATTTTACTATCAAAGCTGAACTTTTCGCGTCTTATAAATCAAGGTATATATTTTGCAATATAGAAAATGGATGTAAAATGTTTAATGCAAAATATATAAATTGAAATCAATCTTATTTTAAGAAGATAATGATTTGTAAAATTATATGTAAGTTTTTGTAGAACGTTTATTTTTAGCCATTCTACAAATTTTCATTATAATTTTACCTTTCATAATCAAAAGTAAAAGAGGAGAGTTAAATTGATTAAGAAAAAATATTTATCATCAATAATTACTTTATTGATTTGTTTAACACTTTGTCTCTCATTGATTTACAAGGATAAAATCTATGAAATTTATGGTTATAGCAAGTTTGTATTATCTCAATATGGTTCAAAAGGACAGGAAGTAATTGATATCCAGTCAAAACTTTACAACTGGGGCTACTATGATGGAATTGTAGACGGAATTTATGGTTATAAAACATATGACGCTGTCCATTCTTTCCAGGCAAAAAATGGCTTGACTGTTGATGGTATAGCAGGTCCCGAAACACTTGCCGCATTAGGACTTCCTACCGGTGAAACAGCCGTTAGCGGTAATGCCGACTATTCTAACAGCGGAGATACTTATCTACTTGCAAGACTGATTTATGGAGAAGCCAGAGGCGAGCCTTATACCGGACAAGTCGCAGTTGGAGCTGTCATACTCAACAGAACAAGGGACGGAAGGTTTCCAAAAACATTGGCAGGAGTAATATATGAACCTGGAGCATTTGATGCTGTTGATGACGGGCAGATAAATATGGAACCTGATAAAACTTCGATCAAAGCGGCATCAGACGCGTTAAACGGATGGGATCCCACTTATGGCTGCGTTTACTATTGGAATCCTGCCACAGCCACGAGTAGTTGGATTTGGAGCAGACCGATTGTTACTCAAATAGGAAGACATGTATTTGCCAAGTAATCTTATTCTAAAAATAGCAGTCTATAAAGATTGCATTAGGTAGTTCAAAAAAAACTTAGCAACTGGGCGTTTCAAAAACTTGATATAATGGGTTTTAGTCATATAAACTTGAACAAGGAATTTTTTGAAACGCCCTTAATGAAACTCTTAAGAAAACACAAGCATATTAAATCTACCAAATGCGAAATGGCATGAAATTAGGCTCATTTCGCATTTGGTTATTTTATTTAGACGTACACAAAAACTTTGATCCAGATAAAAAGCAATTAATCTTTTACATTTATCTATAGAAAAAAAACATAAACCGTTCGTTATTATGCTCAGCTGAATGTAAGATTAATAATAATTTTAATACAGATCTATATCGACACATATAATCCGTTATGTGTAAAATTTAAAGAAAAATCAAGAAAACAGAAGATATTTATAGAAAGATCTCCCCCTTAAATCTAACTTTTATTAAACAATTATT
>JAUZPS010000639.1 GCA_030705945.1 Bacillota bacterium | reverse complement strand
GCCTTTGACTTTCAGACTAAGAAAGAAAAAACGCTTGTAACGCAATTTGTAGTATCAGAGTCCATACCCTACTGCTCACGCAATGAAAGAAAACTTGTATTTAGTGGTGAAAACAACTATGTCTATGTATATAGCGAAGAGACGCCAAGCCTAGTAACACTCGGTAAAACTATAGAATATTCTACTATGGGCTGGTCTCATGATGGTAGAAAGCTAGCTTATGTAAGCGATAATCACATTAGTATATACAACACACAAACCAAAAAAATCTCTTCAATATACCAACCGGATTGTTCCTACCCTCAATGGTTTCCTGATGGAGAAGAGCTTCTTTTTCAAGCTCCGGACAGTTCAGGAATAAAACAGATATACAGGATCAGGGAAGATGGTACAGGTAAGAAACAAATTGGCAATAATATATGGGATTTTTATAATGATGTTGTACTGAGTCCGGACGGAACTTATGTACTTTACACTACTCCCAGCGTAAGTGTATCAATTATTTACACTCTTCATATCAGTACAGGAATAGTACATAAAATGCCATCAGGACCCGCAGGTAAAGATTATTACCCCAGGTGGTCGCCAGATTCTTCTAGGATCATCTTCAGTTCAACCGATTATAGACCGGGAAGCTACTTCTCTCGAATATGTATAGCGGAACGTCAAGGAACAGACTACAAAATCTATGCAGTCTCCGACTGCTTTTCAACCCCAGTTAACTGGCTATATTACGATGAAAGGATAATATATCTTTCCGGATGCAATGGATGTTTTGGGGAAAATGGAGCAAATCAGATGTGGATGGTAGATTTGAAAAAACCCGTTCCAACGCCGATTATTAGCGGAACTAAAATAATACAGCTGCAAGAGTTATTATAAAAATATTATTCCATGGTTGGCTATAAAACCTACTTTCAAATGGCTATTTTGCTAATTTTTATCTTTATATAGAGATTAGGTAGTATCAAAAAAAACTTAGCAACTGGTCGTTTCAAAAACTTGATATAATGAGTTTTCATCATACAAAACTTGAACAAGGAATTTTTTGAAACGCCCTTATTTGCGTCTCGAAAATTTATATTGAATATTAATTTCCTGTGTAAAAACTCCATCAATCAATTTCCTCTCCCCAATTTCAACCCTTTCGATTAATGCGCGAATGATGCTTTCGCTAAAATCTGCAACCATAAAATACCTGTCGATCCGGTCTTCCCAGTAATCCTTTTTAAAAAAGGATTCTTTTTTTGTATCTGCTATTAAACTAAGCTCCCCTAACTTATTCTTTAATTTAGTTTGTTCCTGCTCGAAATCTGAGGAAAGTTTTAAAAATCTCTCCTGTGATATATTCCCCTTAACTTTGTCCTCATAAATATTTTTAATTAATAAATCAATTTCAGCAATTCTATTTTCCAGAGTTTTAATTTCTTTCTGCGTTTTAGCGTTAAAGGAGTTATACCTTGAACTCCAGGCTGAGATTAATGCTGAAACCAGATTAGATTTACAAGGTTCTAACAAACTCATATGCCGCTTCAGATCATTCATTACTACTTCATTTATATTTCCGTATCCAATGCCATGTCTCGTACAATTATTGGACCCGTAATTTTTATATGTTCCGCAAACAAAATACTGATATCCGTTAGTTTTCCTTCCTAGCGACATATATCTCCCACAATCCCTGCACTTTATAATACCGGAAAATATATGGTTGGCTCCATTTTCCATCGAGCGCTTTCTTACTGAAAGTAATTTCTGAACATTATCCCAAATCTCCCTGTCTATTATCGGCTCATGGGAGTCCTCCACCACAATCCAATCCTTTGGGCTATTTGTGACCTTCTTCTTGCATTTAAAAGACTCTGTCTTCTGTTTGCCTTGGGACATAATTCCTAAATATACGTTATTACTTAGTATTTTTCTTATTGTAGAATTTGTCCAGTACTTGGTTTCTCTGATTATCATGTTATTAATATAATTCGATCCTTTGAGCTTTTTATAATAAGTCGGATTTACAATTCCCTCGTTGTTGAGCATTCTCGCGATACTATTTAATCCATTGCCTTCTTTTGCTTGATAAAATATTCTTCTGACATTATTTGCAGCCTCTTCGTCTATAATCAATCTATTTTTGTTTTTTGGATCCTTTTTGTATCCATACGGCGCAAAGGCTCCTATAAACTCCCCATTTTCAGCCTTTATCCTGAATGCGGTCCTTATTTTTTTTGAAATATCCTTAGCATACATTTCATTTAAAATATTCCTGAAAGGAGCGATATCATTATCATTACAATTTGTATCAATTCCGTCATTCACCGCTAAAAACCTGACGCCTTTTTGCGGGAAATACACCTCAAGGTAATATCCGGTTTGAATATAATCCCTTCCAAGCCTGGACAAGTCCTTTGCTATAACTAAATTTATCTTTTTTGATTCAATATCATTTATCATTCTTTGAAACTCGGGTCTGTTAAAAGAAGTGCCGCTATAGCCATCGTCAATATAATAATCCAAGATCTTCCAACTTCTTTCGTTGGCGTACTTTGCCAGCATTCTCTTCTGGTTGGTAATGCTCTCGCTTTCAAGATTATTTTCATCATCCCTTGAGAGCCTGCAGTAAATTGCGGCGTTATAACTTCTCATCAACTTAGAAATAATATATCCTCCTCTCCTTAGAAACTGTATGTTGCGCAAAAAATTGTTGTCATCGATCTATATATATATTTTGCAATAAACATTTTACATCCATTTTT
>JAUZPS010000638.1 GCA_030705945.1 Bacillota bacterium | reverse complement strand
TATATATTCGGGATAGTAGTTATATTCCTTGGGGTTCGCTACTTTAAGTCAATTAGGAAGCTTAATAAGGCTATCAGCAGTCCTGATGTAGCCTTTTCATGGGATAATTTTAAGAAATTTAGAAAAAAGAGAATTAACCATAAAAGAAAATTAAGCTCAGTAAAGTAGTATCAAAGAAAACTTAGCAACTGGTCGTTTCAAAAACTTGTTTAGTCATATAAACTTGAACAAGGAATTTTTTGAAACGCCCTAAAGTAATTCACATAAATTTAAAAAATAATATGGGGGTATGTTAAATGAGAAAACTTGTTAAATTTACATCTTTAGCAATTTTACTAATAATGGTTATAAGCTGTCTGGCTATAGTAGTTTCAGCAGCGGACGCGCAACCAGTTGGGGATCCTTCAGGAGCAAATGTCGGATCAATAAGCGATATTACGGCTGCATCTCCAGGACAGCCGACCCTACAGGAAATCGGAACTCAGGTTGGAAAAAATAAAATTGGGATTAACTATGTATGGGTTCTTTTATGTGGAATGTTGATATTTTTCTTCCAAGCAGGATTTGCTCTGGTTGAGACAGGATTTACGCAGGCTAAAAACGCCATGCATACAATAGCGATGAATTTTATGGTATTTTTAGTTGGAGCAATAGGGTATTATGCTGTAGGATTTGCTCTTCAATGCGGCGGAATAGGAGGTGTCTCTTCCCTTGGAGGAGCGGCAACTCTCAACCATGAGGTCGGAATAGACGGCTTCGGAGGATTTTTCGGTACTAAGGGCTTCTTTCTCACAACAGGCGGAACGTATGATGTAGGCGTTTATGCGATGTTTTTCTTCCAGATGGTGTTTATGGATACCACATGTACGATTCCAACCGGAGGATTGGCGGAAAGAGTTAAATATTCATCTGTGGTTATAAGCTCATTCTTTGTTTCGATGATATATTACCCGCTCTTTGCTAACTGGATGTGGGGTGGCGGCTGGTTATCAACTTTAGGAAAGAACTTTGGTTTAGGACATGGAGCGTTAGACTTTGCAGGTTCCTCAGTTGTTCACGCTACAGGCGGAATGATGGCTTTAGCAAGCGCGATAGTTATTGGACCGAGAATTGGGAAGTTCAAAAAAGATGGCACGCCTGTTGCTATTCCAGGTCATGACATACCGATGGCAATGTTTGGCACAATTATATTGTTCTTCTGTTGGTTTGCATTTAATGCAGGAAGCACACTGAGTGGAACTGACTTCAGATTATCCGTAGTTGCTGTTAATACTATGATAGCAGGCGCAGTTGGCGGTTTTGCGGCAATGATGTTTATGTGGATTAAATATGGAAAACCTGACCCGTCAATGACATGTAATGGCGCTTTGGCAGGCTTGGTGGCGATCACAGCTCCATGCGCGTTTGTAAGTAGCATTTCAGCAGTCTTTATCGGCGCAGTCGGAGGTATACTGGTTTGTATATCCGTTTATGTAGTAGAACACAAGTTTAAGATTGATGACCCTGTCGGAGCTGTCTCGGTTCATGCGGTAAATGGAGTCTGGGGGATAATATCACTAGGCCTTTTGGCAGATGGAACTTACGGCGATGGTTTCAATGGAGTTGCAGGCGGTGTAAAGGGGCTGCTTTATGGTGATCCAGGTCAGTTGGTTGCTCAACTAATAAATGTTGGTGTTTTGATAGTCTGGGGCTTTGGTCTATCTTATGTGTTCTTTAAAGTACTTCATAAGACAATTGGAATAAGGGTGTCGGCTAAAGATGAAATTGCAGGCTTGGATGTACCAGAAATGGGAGTTCTGGCTTATCCGGACTTTGTTATAAATAATTCAGACAGCAGTTTGTTTATAAATGAAAGTTCTTCAAAATATAAAGATAATTTGATAGACTAGACTGTAGCTGTAAATAACTCAACATTAATATAAATATTTAAATTTTATGCTTGCCAACTACGTTATTACTGATTACACTGTAATTTCGTAGTTGGTAAAATTATTAAAATAACAATTCACCAATTAAATTTGTTTTTAGATCTGAGTAGGGGTGGAGGAGTTAATATGGGTCAAAGCGCAACTCAAGCTATTATAGCGGGAGCAATTTTTATTGCTGTCTATGCATTTATAATAATTGATAAGATTGATAGAACATTGGTTGCCCTTATAGGCGCGGTGTTGATGATAATTACAGGAATATTAAGCCAGGAAAATGCCTTCAAAGAAGTCGATTACAATACATTAGGGCTTTTAATAAGCATGATGATAATTGTTATGATAACAAGAAGGTCTGGAGTATTTGAATATTTGGCAATCAAAACAATAAAAATTGCAAAATGCGAGCCGTGGAAAATACTTGTTCTATTGTCCATAATAACTGGTATTCTTTCAGGTATTTTAGACAATGTTACAACCATTCTCCTTGTTTTGCCCTTAACAATGAACATGGCAAGGGATCTCCATATAAATCCTGCTCCGTTTATTATTGCTGAAGCCTTTGCTTCAAATGTAGGCGGCACCGCAACTTTGATAGGCGACCCACCCAATATTATGATCGGAAGCTTTGCTGGACTTGATTTTATGGATTTTATAAAAAATGAATACGTTATATTCTTAATTATCTTATTTATTACGACATATCTTTTTGTATTAATTTACAAGAGAAAGCTTCACACAACTGATGAAGCGAAATCAAAGGTTATGAGTATGAATGAATATGATGCAGTTAGCGACCATAAACTTTTGAAAAAGAGCATTATTATAATTACATT
>JAUZPS010000637.1 GCA_030705945.1 Bacillota bacterium | reverse complement strand
AGTGAAGTGTCCGAAGGGAAAGAGTTTATAGTATCGCTTCCTGTTGGAAATTGTAGATAAATGTGTCTATGGGTTTTGTGTCTATACCCGGCTATAAACCTCCCTGATAAACTTTGCACCCTTATCCATTAGCTCCGGCTTCGAATCCTCTATCAGTATATCTAAATACGGCTTAAGTTCCTTCACATTCTTCAAAATAACCTCAAAATCCATAATCCCCGTACCGATCTCCACAGACTTCTTCACATCACCTTCTAAAACAAAGTCCTTCGCATGCATAATAAGTATCCTTTCACCAAAAAGTTCAAACGCCTGCTTCACAATCAACTGTTGACTTTCGATGTTGTCTTCCGGAACAAGATTAGCAGGGTCAAACAACACCTGAAGATTATTTGACTGTACCGTGTCAAGTATCCTCCTCATTTTCTGGGGAGTAGATATGGTATGCTTCGTAACCCCTTCAATACATACAAACACCCCGAACTTTTCTGCTTCATGGACAAGCTCTTCCACGCTTTCAACTATCATTTCAAAAGCTTCTTCCGAAGCGTTTAAAGGACTATATGAACAATCAGCGTTCATAGAACCCGTCTCTGTCGCCACTATGCTGCATCCAAAGTCTCTTGCAAAACGGATATGCTCCTTAAACCTTGCAAGCTCCCTTTTCCTTACTTCCTTATCAGGATGAACTGGGTTGATATAGCAGCCCAGAACCGCAATCCTAATACCATAATCCGATAAAGCGCTTCCTATATAGCGGGCAAGACCCGGACTAAGTTTTCCAAGGGATGCGTCTATTCCAGCAACAGCTTTTGACAAGGCAAGCTGAATGGATGTAAATCCTTTCTCCGATATTTTTTTTGCAAGCTCCTCTATGGGCATTTTACCAAAGTCATGAGCCCTGACTCCCAGCATCATAATAAATCGCCTCTTCCTATATACTCCATAGCTAAATACTGCTACAAATAACAATTCCAGTAACGTTTTTTTATTTATTATATTTAAAAGTAGCAATATTTGCAATATTTAAGTCAATAAAAGCCAAGAATTAGCAAAAATGTTGTAGTATATTTAGAATCAGATACTGATAAATGGCTTGAAACTCAGACTACAAGGGGGTGTAGGTACAGTTGGATAATTTGCGCAAAAGTCTTTTTAAGGTTGACGAAAATAAACTTCACAATAACTTGATAGTCGGACCTCTAGGTAAATTACCTATAAAGGCGCTTCAATTCGGAGAGGGGAATTTTTTAAGGGGTTTTGTGGACTGGATGTTCAACAGACTCAATGCAATGGGCTTGTTTAATGGAAGTATCGTTGTTGTCCAACCGATAAATCAGGGAAAAATTGATGTGATAAATGATCAGGACGGCTTGTATACACTTATGTTAAGAGGTATACATAAGGGCGAAAATGCGAAGATTAAGGAACTGGTTTCGGCTATCAGCCGTGGAATAGATATTTACTCAGATTATGACAATTACTTAAAGCTGGCGGAAAGTCCCGAACTGAGGGTCATCGTATCAAATACGACCGAGGCGGGAATTGCGTATAATCCGGAGGATAAATTATTGGATGATCCTCCTCAATCCTTTCCAGGAAAATTGACGGTATTTCTTTATAATAGATTCAAAATATTTAAAGGCGATTTTAAAAAAGGGTTTATCATTATCCCTTGCGAGCTTATTGACCGCAATGGCGACAACCTTAAGGAAATTGTGCTAAGGCTTGCCTCTCTTTGGAACCTTGGGGAAGATTTTATTGATTGGGTCAATAAGGGAAACCATTTCCTAAATACATTGGTTGACAGGATAATAACAGGTTATCCAAAGGATGAGGCGCAGGCAATAGAGGCTGAGCTTGGCTATCATGACAATCTCCTTGTAACAGGAGAAATATTTCACCTGTGGGTTATTGAAGGAAGCAAGGAGTTAGCGGCTGAACTGCCGTTTACTGAGGCAGGACTGAATGTGGTATGGACGAATGATCTGACTCCATACAGGATCAGAAAAGTAAGGATTTTAAACGGCGCTCACACAATGACAAGTCTCGCGGCTTACCTTTACGGCAAAGAAACTGTCAAGGAATGCATGGATGACAATATTATAAGCATGTTTATGAAGCAGGGCATAATGGATGAGATCATTCCGACATTGGATCTTCCTGAGAGCGAGCTTAAAAATTACGCGGAGGATGTTTTAGAAAGGTTTTCAAACCCGTATATCAAGCATTATCTTTTGAGTATATCGCTAAACTCAATTTCTAAGTTCAAGGTTCGCGTTCTGCCTTCATTATTGGAATATATCAATAGAAAGAACATACTTCCCCAAATTCTTACGTTTTCTATGGCAGCGCTTTTTGCTTTCTATAGGGGTACAAAGATATGCGATGGAGTTCTTATAGGAGTAAGAAATGGCATGGAGTATAAAATTAACGATGATATAAATGTTTTAGAAGCGTTTAAAGATTTGTGGAAAGCCTATGACGGTACTGAGGAAGGAATGGGACTATTGGTTTCAAAGCTTCTTGCAAGGACTGACTGGTGGGATGCAAACCTCAATGAAATTGATGGACTGACCTACCTTGTATCCAAGCATCTTTTTGAGATTACGGCATATGGGATGGAAAAGGCTTTAAAGGATATAACGACAGAATTAAACCGGAGAGGGCTTAAAGATGACAGGAGTTTACAATGTTCTGTTAATTAATCAAAACGATAATGTGGCAGTGGCGCTGGAGAACATAATCAAAGGACAAAGGGT
>JAUZPS010000636.1 GCA_030705945.1 Bacillota bacterium | reverse complement strand
GATATCTCATTAATAGATACTTCAAACTCCATCGACGCAAAAGGAATTGAACTTACATCAAGGAATGGAATGATTGAGGGTATCAGGTTAAAACAGGCAATAAATCCGATAAAGGCTTATGCTAAGGGAGATATAGCCATAACAGTTGAAAATGGAAACGCTAAGGTCGGAGGAATAATTTCGCAGCAAGGAAAGGTCACTCTCAAAGCGCCAAAAGGGGATATCAGCGTTGACAGAGCATTAACGGAATTGGGATTGATTGATCTTAAAGCGGATAAACTTATAATTGACCGTGGAACATTGCCGCCAGACATAAAAGGCTCTGAGATTTATCTTGAAGCTCAAAACATAGGTGGAACGGCGCGTATAAATATGGAAAAGGATTCTATCAACAAAACCATACTTGGCGCTCTCGATAAAATCCCTGACGTAATAACGACCACAAGTAAGACGGTGGTTCAACAATGGCCCCTTTCTTCAAACGAAATCAAAAAAGAATTTATTACAGCCCTCAATGAAAAGGAGAAATCTGAGCTTACTAAATACCTGCTGGAAAAAATTAAAGAGGTTCCTGGCGGGGTAACCATAACAAATGACGATAAATTTGCTCAGGTCCTTAATTCTATAGTGTTCTTTGACAGCAATAAATTTTATGAAGATGTGAAAGGATTTATAGATGTTTCAGGGTTTAGCGAAGAGATGAAAAATCTTGCAAATAAAATTAACAGGACGCAAGAAGAAGCTCAGAGATTAAACAGGCTCATACTTGAAGCAAATTATCCTGACGGCATATTAAAGAGCCAGAGTAAAGAGATTGAAATTACTTACATTGACATTCCATATCAGAGAGACTTAAGCATCCAATCCGGAAATGTGAATGTTAAGTCCGGTTATGAGAATACTGTTACTGATCAGGACGGAAATACGACAAAACAATTTGTTCCCGGAAAAGTATATGTTTACAGCCCATCCGAGATAGCAATAGGAAGTATTTTAGGAAGCGATATAAGTATCCGTTCGGAGAAGGGAATTGTAAAAGCTGACGCGACTCCCGCCGGAATAATTGAAGGTAATAATGTGTTTCTTACAGTTAACGGCGCCGGAAATATAGGAACAGAAAAGGATCCGTTAGGCGTATACTCCGAAAAAGTCAGTGGAATTACCCAGGGTACTATTGCTATAGGGACATATGACAGGGATAACGACAGCTCCACAAAAGAGAATTTGAATGTGGGTTATCTATATGGGCTTAATAAAGTGGCGCTTAAAAGCTCAGGAGCAATAGTTGACGCGAATAAGGATAATGGCTTCAACATAGAATCCAGAAATCCTGAACTGGTAGCTCAGGAAAAGCCAGGCAAAGGCGAATATGAAGTAAAGGTCAACAAACTTCCAATGCCGGTAATACAGGCTCCTTCTACTCAATATAAGCAATGCGACAATAACAGGCTTGATAAGCTTGAATTGACAACAGCCGCAAATGAAACTATTGAGCTGTCGCCGGAATTTTCGCCGGATAACTTAAATTATACCGCTTCAGCGCCAAACAGCGTCCAGAACATAATTGTCAAGCTCGAGAAGGATGAACACGCAGTAGCTGAAATAAACGGAAATACTGATCTTAAGGAAGGAAAAAATACAATAACGGTTAAGGTTACTGCAGAGAATGGAAACTCCATGACATATTATATTGAGGTTACACGTGAGAAGAGTATCATTAAGCCTGATCCGGATAAGCCTGCTGTAGTTTTCAAGGATGTTACGGGGCATTGGGCGTATGAAGCAATCCTTGATCTTTTCCAAAAGGGATTTGTAAGCGGATATACTGACAAGACCTTTAAACCGGACAAAGAAATAACAAGAGCCGAAGTTGCAGCAATTCTTATAAAAGCTAAAGGTATTAATCCAGGAACGGTTGGCAAACTTGAATTCAAAGATTCAGCCAAGGTACCTTCATGGGCAGCAGGGTATGTGAAGGAAGCAGTAAACTCGGGACTTATGGTAGGATATCCTGATCATACAATAAGAGCGAACAACAAGATAACGCGAGCAGAGGCTATAGTAATGATAATGAAGGCCTTCGGAAACACTCCTGCAGCTTACAAGCTAGAAGGATTTAAAGACTCGCGAAGCATTCCCGGATGGGCAAGCGGCTATATATCAGCAGCCTTTGGCAAGGGATTGATAAAAGGATATAACGACAATACTTTAAAGCCCGGAAATTCAATAACAAGAGCTGAACTTACATGGATTGTATATCAATGCTTTAAAGCTGGCAGCATAAAGAAATAGTACTTTGGTTTTATTGTATAAGTTGCGAAAAGATTTTTCATTAAGGCAGTTAAGACATCGTATTTACCTTATCAGGGCTGAACTTTTCGCAGCTTATGAATCAATGCATAAAATACAATATCAGAAAATGAAGGTAAAATGTTTATTGCAAAATATATAGCTTAATCGAAAAAATCTCCGGATCGGCAAAATTATTCAAGCCATTCCGGGGATTTTTTGATGTGAATAGGATTTATTGTATCGCTTTTTTTAGGCGATATATTTTATAGATAAGTAACTCAACTTTCCCACATCATTAATATTCTTGCAGCCATATTCTCTCAAGCATAAGCGCATTAAATTTATACTCAAATATATATAAGTTGCGAAAAAGATTTTACATTAAAAATGCAGTTAATACGTCTGCATTTTACTATCAAAGCTGAACTTTTCGCAACTTATGAATCAAGGTATATATTTTGCAATATAAAAAATGGAT
>JAUZPS010000635.1 GCA_030705945.1 Bacillota bacterium | reverse complement strand
GATAATTCGCGAATCATCTACTATTTTATAATAATGACTATTCATTATTGATTTAATTTGATTTTCAATTGAGTCATATCCAGGAGATCCAAAACCATAAAGCTTTACTTCTTCCTCAAAAGCATTAATTTTTGCAGCTAGTATTTCATCTGCATCTTCAACTATCGCATTGGTTATAATAATCATTATTATCAGCCTCATTTCTCATAAAGTCCATATCTAAAAATCCGAGCATTACAGCGGGCGGCTTTTCTACATATTTTCTCTAGACATACAATACATTGGAATACCTCCATCTACTTCTATAAAAACCATCCGAATTTTAGATATCTAGCCGTTATTTTCTGTACAATTGAATTTCACAGCGGAAGATGACTTGGAAATCAAATTCAATTCGCTAGGAACGCTCGGAGCTTGATCATCCTTCTGAACTTGAATCCTGATCGGCTGTGTATATATATCATAAGTATAATCCCGACCATCTGAGAGGTTTGCGGTATAACGCAGTGTTACATACGCCTCCCCAGATCTTTTTGGCGTGACTATATTCCCATTTACCGATATACAGTCCCCTCCGCTAAGAACAATAATATCAGGCGTAACTTCTTTAACGTCTCCCTTATAGCTCTTCACGTTTGCAAGTATCGAAGCTTGCTTGCTATCACTTAAAGACACCTGCGATTCTTTAGGAGTTATCTCTGCAGCCCAATTGGAAAACAACTCGGAGCAGTTGGTAGTCAAACTGCCAATACCCATTTTGAAGTATTTTATGATAGTATCCTTATCTGTAAAAGTCCATGGCCATATGGTCATTCCTCTATGTTTGCTGGCTTCCATAAATCCTTTTCCAAGACCATCATAGTTTGGCATAAAGGTTGAATTTAAGCTCTGAACCTGCAATAGAGCGTTTCTCATTGAACCGTAAACATCAGCCTCATTAGCTACGCCGCTGCATAACCATCCCAATGACATCTCAGGCATTTGCGCAGCCGTAGATTTTAACTGATCGCTATTGAAAGAAATTGTAACAAGATGCTCAGCCGCTCCCATTTTTCTGATTAATTCGGTATAAAGCGATATTGTTGCGGGATCTGAGCTTTTTATCTCTACGAAAATCATCTGATCCTTACCTTTGAACTTTTCCAAATACTGATCCAGTGTCGGAATTTTGGCGTTTGGATATTCTTTTGGGAACTGTTTGTTTGCAAAATACGTTTTTAGTTCCTCAAGTGTCTTTTCGTACACAAATCCTGACCCTGTTGTCGTTCTATCAATTGTGTCATCATGCATTATAACAAGATACTGTTTTCCATCTTCTCCAACCTTTGTAGGGTAAATATCATTTTCTATATTATCTGCCCCTAGCAAAAACGCAAGTTCACTGCCTTCTATAGTATTTTCAGGCGCAAGGTTCAGAACTCCCCTATGACCTATAAGTAAAGGTTTCCTGATGATAGTTATATTATGATTATAAACCGCTAATGCTTCAAGCGCTTTTTTAGGCTCGATAGTTACAATTCCATTTGATCCTGAAGTAATCATTTTATGCAGCGTGATAATCCTGTTGTCAGGCGCGCTGCTTAATGTTTCCTTAGTCCATACAGTAATCATTCTTTGCTGAAGATACTGAACGTTACTTCTTGTCGCCGCTTCGCATGGTATTAATGCAATCTTAGAAAGATTTGTATTTGTAATATTTCTTATGTTCATAAGTTCTGAGCTAGTGGCTTCTGATGAAACATTATCAAATTCTACCACTCCTCGTATGATTGAATAACTGTCCCGCGCTTTCTTAACCAATTCAGGCGACTTTGAAATGACAAAAGCATCCTCAATTCCGTTATATTTTAGGTAATTGATTAAATTGTTTACCGTATCAAGGTCATTGACCCGAAAAGCTGGAATAACCCTTGATTTCATCTGTTCATACATTGCGCTGACACTGCCAATAACCTCCGAAGTTCCATTTGCCAGAACCTCAAGATTTTTGTTAATATTCATGATTGCTGTTGCGGCAAGGCCTCCCGATACTATTTTTTTAAAATCCTCAATGCTTGAGATTTCTGTAACAACTGTAGGCGCCATTGCAATCTTTGTGTCAGGTTCAACGACCCTTGCGTAATTGTCTTCTTTCTTAATCTGAATTGGAGATTCAGGCATAGAACCATCAGCTAAATTGTTAAAATTCTCTCCATATAATGCAAAAGAGTCAGTCTCATTTTCCCTTATAAATGATAATAAATCAGAAAAATCAGCTTTAAATGCGGGAGTTATCGGTCCTGTTAACGCTTCCATTTGATGAGAAATATTCGAACTTATACCAGTAACAGTACTCTGCAGCACAATCATAACTGTTAAAAAAATTGTAATAAAAATTCTTTCCATCTTATCTCCCCTGAATAATAAAGTTACCGAACTACTTTTAGGTTATCTATAAAATTAGTGTAACCCAAACTTCACAGATAAAAAGCTACCAAAGTCATACTTGACATGATTATATTTTCATCCGTCCCGTATTCCGCCATATAGCAACATCAAATAACACTATAAATTAGAAGATTTTGAATTTTAAGAACTTTTCACAAGAGAAAAGAGAAAATTAGATTATATAAGTTACGAAAAAGATTTTACATTAAAAATGCAGTTAATACGTCTGCATTTTACTATCAAAGCTGAACTTTTCGCAACTTATGAATCAAGGTATATATTTTGCAATATAAAAAATTGATGTAAAATGTTTATTGCAAAATATATAGATTAGGTAGTATCAAAAAAAATTAGCAACT
>JAUZPS010000634.1 GCA_030705945.1 Bacillota bacterium | reverse complement strand
TTTTTATAAAGTTCGCAAGTTACTCAAATTTGAATTTGTATCAGCTTGTCTGATTTTCATCAGACTTACCTTTACATTTTCTTAATTAACGAGTTCCTTAATTCTTTACACTGTTCACTTTTCAAAGTCCAATGCTTCGTTCGAAGCAGCTTTAATAGATTAACACGATATCTTATTATTGTCAACACTTTTTTCTCTGACACTCTCTGACACTTTTTACCTCAAAAATGTCTGACGCTACGAAAATATTATTATACAAATATGGTAATTCGATTTGGCTACTTATATCACATAATGAAGTATAAATAATCTATAATAATATTTTAATTTCAAAATTCAAACTCCATTTTTCCGCTGTTCTCTCGAGCGGAGCCCTATCATAACATGATCATAAACTTATGTCAACACTTTCTCCTTAACACTTTTTACCTAATATAAGGTGCTTAATTGCAAAAGTAAAATCCACCCCAATTTTATTCTTATATAGGAGGATGTGAAAAGCCTCAATTTTCAGCCTAAATATTATCATCTTTAAAGTGTATAACCCTTGATATATCTGGCTTTAAATATTGTAAATATTTAGCTAGGTAGTATCAAAAAAACTTAGCAACTGGTCGTTTCAAAAACTTGATATAATGGGTTTTCGTCATATAAACTTGAACAAGGAATTTTTTGAAACGCCCTTAATCACATCCTCCTATAAGTTGCGAAAAGATTTTACATTAAGAATGCAGTTAATACGTCTACATTCTACTTTCAAAGCTGAACTTTTCGCAACTTATGAATCAAGGTATATATTTTGCGATATAAAAAAATGAACCTATTCTTAATTCTTAGTAATTTATCAATAGGCTTTCAATTTCACTATCAATCCCGACGAAGAGAGTTTATGAGCGACGTTATCTTTTAATTTTGTAAAGAACTCAAATATGCAAACAATATCGAAAACTTACGGGATTTATATGACCAAGATTCATGATGAAGCTATCGTAGAAAGAATATTCTATTCACCCATTGTATATCTTGATTTTCAAGGCTTTAAAATCTTGATCACGAATCCTAGCCATACCCAAATATAAAAAGACTGCTAATATAGCAGCCTTTTTATGAACAGATCCAGATTTGAGCAAAGGATTTCTCTTATTTAATCCGGAATTATACTCCCAGCCACTGAATTTTCAAGTTTTTCAGTAGTTGAAACATAATCTTTCTTTCTAATTTCTAAAGAATTTAAATATATAAAAAGCAATTAATCTTTTACATTTGCCTATCGCAAAATAACGTTAAAGCGTTCGTTATTTTGCTCCGTCAAATGTAAGATTAATAGTGCTTTTTATATAGTAAGAGACTAATAATAATTTTAATAAGCCACACAAAGTTATTAAAACAGTATTATTGCGTTAACCTTTTTTATTATTTTAAATATATAAAAAGCAATTAATCTTTAATCTTTTACATTTGCCTATCACAAAATAACGTTAAAGCGTTCGTTATTTTGCTCCGTCAAATGTAAGATTAATAGTGCTTTTTAAATCGCAAACAGTACTTTAAAATTATTTCAGTATGTATAAGGAAAACTTGAACATGTATACAATCTAAATATGGAGGATCATTTTGAATCAAGCGAGTAATTGTTACATGTAAAGTTTAGTCCGTTTGAGCTCGTAATTTCAAACCCAAATTGAGCTTCTCCAACTGTAACATCGCCAAACCAGCCTTTATTCTTTATCCAATTTAGAATAGCTTTAACGTCAACTGTTCCAGAACTTGTATTGCTTGTTCTTACAAATGAAAACACAGCATTAGAACCATTAGAACCTTTGTAAACATTCCACGTATGTCCACCAATACTAACTTTTGAAGCGCTAGCTACAGGATTTCCTTTGGAATCCCAACTGCTAGCTATTGGACTAACTGCTCCATTCTTATTCATCCAGAGCATGATTTCATATCTACTGTTATCACACCATATATCATAAGTTGACGAATATGAACCACTGCTTGGCGCAGTTACATTAAATGTGCTTTTACAGCTGCTCAGAGCGCTTATCTTTTTGTTTACACTTTTTGCAACATGAGGGTAAGATTTTACGCCTCCAGTATTAGGGTGATTCGCCTTAACTCCCCAATTCTTGTACGAATTAGCCCAGATTGTCTGAGTTCCTGCTCCGCTGCCCCATACATCATTTCTTACAATGTAACCACCGTTTGAATAAGTTGCCCACTTATCCGATGATGACCATGATGCAGCGTTAACAATCAGACCGAATGCGCCGACAGTCGCTGCAACCAAGATGAAACATACTAACATAGTTAACTTTTTCATTGACATTGATCACTCAACCTCCAAAAATTATTCATTGTGTGGTTTATATTAAAATTATTTTAGGCAGTTACCAGTTATTCGGAAGACTTGTCACTCAGCTTATTATATCATAACTGTTAAAAATTGCTGCTGAATATTAATAAATTATTTTTTTACCTCTATATCCTATTGCATTACAATATCCACCAGAAGTTAATTGTCAAAAGATCAGAATACCGAACTTATAAATAATATTCTGATCTTTTGCGCATTAATGAATCAATTCTATTAAGGGCGTTTCAAAAAATTCCTTGTTCAAGTTTATACGACGAAAACCCATCATATCAGGTTTTTGAAACGACCAGTTGCTAAGTTTTTTTGATACTACCTAAAAGATAATTTCTTGTGTAAAATTTTATAATATATAAAAAGCAATTAATCTTTTACATTTGCCTATCGCAAAATAACGTTAAAGCGTTCGTTATTTTGCTCC
>JAUZPS010000633.1 GCA_030705945.1 Bacillota bacterium | reverse complement strand
TTCCAAGTAACACTAACGTAGTTAATAATACTGCTATAAATTTTTTAATACTCATCGTTTGTCCCCCTAAAATCATTAAAAATTCTTCAACTACTTTTCTTTTTTTAAATTTCCCTAAACAAAGATCTACTACCGCCCCTCATACTTTAAATTTTAGAACACCAGTCCTCTGAAACTCTTTTTCCATAAATAATAACTTTGCTCTATATAAAAAGCAATTAATCTTTTACATTTGCCTATCGCAAAATAACGTTAAAGCGTTCGTTATTTTGCTCCGTCAAATGTAAGATTAATAGTGCTTTTTATATAATAAATACTCTTAACTTTTAATTTAAATGTTTATTTTTCATATAAATCTTATCACTTTGAGGAGCGATATACAATTATTACAAACAATATATAGTAAAACTCTTTTTCGAATGTAAAATTCACTTTACATTTATGTATTTGTTTGATATATGTTTAGGAATAATATCACTTTTATTTTCCTCTTTCTTTGCTCTTTTCAGAAGAATTCAATGACGATTGCCAACGAACTATAAACTTTTTAATATGAGCCGAAAATGCCTTTTAAAAGGTTTATAGTTCGTTATTTTACAGCTTCTCAAAATACCCTGCTAATAAAGTTTTATCAAGCTTCATAACACGCGTTGCGTTCAATATAGCTATAATAGCAACCCCAACATCTCCAAACACCGCCTCCCACATGGTAGCTATTCCGGCTGCTCCTAAGAGCAGTATTATGCCCTTTACACCCATCGCGAACACAACATTCTGTATAACGACGTTTCTGGTCCTACCGGCAATTTTTATTGCGCTTACAAGCTTCGATGGTTCATCGGTCATAAGTACCACATCCGCAGCTTCTATAGCAGCGTCAGCTCCCAAACCTCCCATAGCAATTCCAACGTCTGCCCGCGCAAGTACCGGCGCATCATTTATTCCGTCACCAACAAATATAAGCTTGCCTCCTGTAGTTTTTTTCTTATCAAGCATTTCTAATTTTTCAACCTTCTGATGAGGAAGAAGTTCTGAATATACTTCATCCATGCCAATTTCATTTCCGATTTTCTCCCCTACCGACTTCTTATCTCCTGTCAGCATTACCAACCTCTTAATGCCTAAGTTTTTCAGAGCCTTCATCGCATTTTTGCTGTCTGACTTTATTTCATCTGATATGGATATATACCCTGCATAATTGCCGTCAACTGATAAATGCAAAATCGTTCCATAATCACTTGCCTCTTCATATGGTATCTTTTCCTTTTCCATAAGTTTATCATTTCCCGCCAGAACCGACTTGCCTCTCACTTTTGCGCTTATTCCGCATCCCGGAATTTCTTCATAATCAGAAATCTGTGTTTTATCAATCTCTTTTCCATAAGCATTTTTAATTGAAGTTGAAATTGGGTGATTTGAATAACCTTCTGCATAAGCTGCATATTCAAGAATTTCTTCGTCTTTGAAAACGTTTTTGCTCATGATTCTTGTTACCTTAAAAATTCCTTTTGTCAAAGTGCCTGTTTTGTCAAAAATTACAGTATCTATATTAGTCATTGCTTCAAGGAAATTACTTCCCTTTATCAATATACCATTTCGCGCGGCTCCTCCGATGCCTCCAAAAAAGCTTAGGGGTATAGAAATAACTAACGCGCAGGGACAGGACACAACAAGGAATACCAAAGCTCTGTTTATCCATTCAGAGAATGAGGCTCCGGTAACCGCAAGAGGTGGTATTACAGCCAGAGCAATGGCCGAAAAAACCACAAAAGGAGTATAATATCTTGCAAACTTTGTTATAAAATTCTCAGTTGCAGCTTTCTTACTTCCAGCGTTCTGCGCAAGGTCAAGAATCTTGGAAACCGTTGATTCTGCGAACTCTTTTGTAACTTCAATGGCTAGAACGCCGCTTTTATTAATTGAGCCCGATAATACCTCACTGCCAACCTCTACATCTCTAGGAACCGATTCGCCAGTTAAGGCAGAAGTATCCAGAACAGACTTGCCTTCTATAACTTTACCATCTAGAGGAATTTTCTCTCCGGGTTTGACTATAATAATGTTTCCAATACAGACCTCGTCAGGCGATACCTTCCGTATTTCATTGTCGATTTTAATATTTGCGTAGTCCGGACGAATATCCATGAGATCAGTTATGGACTTTCTTGAGCGGTTAACCGCTATATCCTGAAAAAATTCTCCAACCTTGTAGAACAACATTACGGCAACGCCCTCTGAAAACTCTCCTGTAGCAAAAGCTCCCACCGTCGCCACACTCATTAAAAAGTTTTCGTCAAAGACCTGACCGCGTAAAGTATTCTTAAGAGCCCTAAGCGCAACGTCGCTTCCAATCAATAGGTAGCTTATAAGAAACATGCTGAATTCTACCCAATAAGCGAATTTTCCTATATTTGCGATAACAAAAATTAATACTCCAACACCAAAAGTTATTCTCTTTATCAATTCCTTATGGGAATAAATTTCGGCATAATCCTTATTTTTTACCTCGTCAAGTCTGACATCAGGTTCAAGACGAAGCAATATTTCAGTAGCATGTTCCACTGCATCGTTTAAATCATGTTTATTCGCTGTGTCAATGATCATCTTCTGGTTTACAAAATCTACTGAAGCATCTTTTATTCCATCTATACGTTTTACTTCATTCTCAATTTTCAAAGCGCAATCAGCGCAATTTAATCCGGAAAAGCATATAACCTTACGCCCTGGTATCGACTTTTCCTTTTCTTTAACATATACATCTGGCTCAATTTTCTTTACAATACTGCTGATCTTGGATAACACCTCATCG
>JAUZPS010000632.1 GCA_030705945.1 Bacillota bacterium | reverse complement strand
CAATTTCCCATTGCAAATTATTTGCGTTATTTATACCTACATTTGAATTTCTTAAGATCTCATCTTCTATTTCTTTTGGAAATAATCCACCAAGAAATGCAATATCCAGATTATTAAACAAGATTATTCCCCCAATTTTCAGTCTAAATATTACCATGTTTAAAGTGTATAACCCTTGATATATCTGGATTTAAACATGGTAAATATTTAGTTAATCACATCCTCCTATATAGCATATGCTAAGAATGCTATATACTCTCTATGAGCTTTACTATTTCCATATAAGTATTTGAACGGTTAAACTTTTCCGCTGCCAATCTAATCGAATTTTTCCCCATTTGGGCGCATATGTCAGGGCTTTTGTATAAATACTCAATTTTTTCCGATAGATCTAAAGCATCTCCAGGTATATAATTAATTCCAGTATTAAAATCTTCAATCAATTTCTTCATTTCTTTTGATTGGCTGCTATTTAACACTGGTAACCCTGCAGCGAAGTAATCTCCAACCTTGTTTATAATAGATGCTGCTGATTTTGCGACTATTGAATTTATTGCAATATCTGATTTGCGCAAATAAGCTGCCATTTTTCCATATTCCTTAAATCCTTCAAAGTCCGTTTCAGCTTTTATTTCTCTAGAATATTCCCTTAGCTCGTTCTCATACTGACCTCTGCCTAATATTTTCAGCTTTATGTTTTCATACCCCTTATCAAGAAGTATTTTGTGTGCTCGTATTAAAGTTCTTATATCATAGCTTTTGCCCAATGTCCCTACATAAATAATCCAGAATTCATCTGACTTTTTCACAATATTATCACTGTACAACTTCACGCCTTTATTAAACTCTTCTATGTATGAACCTATATAAACTACCGCATTTTCCTTTGATTTTGTATTAACTTCCAATGCTCTTTTTAGGTATTCATTTGAGACTGCTACAATATAATCAGCCATCCCATACACCTTATTGGCTTGTCGCTTCATCAGACAACAAAATAAATCAGTTATAAATGGAATATGGATAACCATCCTCATAGCTTCCGGCCACAAATCCTGGACATCAATTATAAAAGGTATACCCAATGAATCTGCATAATTTCCGCAAACCTTTGCAGTTTCTAATGTTGGTACGCAGCAATAAATTGCGTCATATTTTATATTTGAAAGTTGAAGAAATTTCTTAACATTACGGGCGAATTGCTTCTGGCTCGAAATTCTTCTAAATGAAATATTCTTTTTATATCCCTTTTCATAAATCAATTCAATTTTATATCTACATTTTAAATATTCTAGCTCCGATTCGTTTCTTTGTTTTTTATCATAATGGTTAAACGAGCTGGTAAGAAGAGTTACATTGTGACCGTGTTCTGTTAATAAGTCACAAATATATCTGAATCTATTGTATCCTAACTCCCCTGGGAGACTTGTAAAATTGGTAATTACAATAATATTTTTCATATTTACCCTCCGATTGATTCTAAAGGGTTCCCTACAAATTCATATCTGTATTCATTCATCAATCTGCCTTCCCGGGTTGTATAAGATTTGTTGAGTTTAAAACCATTCTTTAAATAAAAAGCATTTACATTATCATTATTGATCTTATCAGTTTCAAGTTTTATATACTTAAAACTCATGCGATCAACTGTATTTTTTAACGCGTCAATCAGTTTACCGCCAACACCTTTATTCTTCGCTTCAGGCAAAACACCAATTGAAGAAAGCTCAATAAATGGATCGTCCTGTTCACAATTTATTGAATAAGTTAACGCTCGCATAAGCCTAAACATAACTCCTGGTTTTCTGAAAACTGCAAGAAAGCTATACCATGCGAATAACAACAAGCTTTTTTTAACAAGATATTTATAGAACTGGCTGATGTTTTCCGAGTAAGCTAAAAAGCCAACGAGTTTATCATTCTCAAACGCTCCGATCACATTTGATCTGTCATGCTTGATAAAACCTTTGTATAAAAGTGTTAAAAAGCCTTTTCCTAGAAATGTTAAGAAAAAACCCGGGAATGTTTTCATGTGTATATCAGCGATTATTTTAGCAAATTTTACATTTGTAATTATTCTAATCTCCATAATATACATACCTCATTTACCAAGCTTCAGAATAATTGAGCTAGTAATATATGACAGCTATAAAAGTTCTAATCACTACTTTTATTTCATTAAATAAACTAAACTCTTCAATACTCTTTAAATTAATTTCCATTTTCACAGGCAATACTAATTCAACATATGTCTGTTCGACATTTTCTCCTATACAAAGGATCTTTTCTTCATTTCTAAAATTAATGCTTGCCTCTGAAGTTATGCCAGCCGGCAAAAGCAAAGTAGCCATCATTTCATCAGAATATTTTTCCACATACTTTGGAACCTCTGGTCTTGGACCTACAAAAGTCATATCTCCGGAAATGATATTTAATAACTGTGGGATTTCATCAAGCTTGAGCTTCCTTAAGATTCTGCCGGTTTTAGTAATTCGAGCATCATTTTTGGTGGTTACTTGCGTACATGCATTTTCCGAATTATTAACCATTGTGCGAAATTTAACTATTCTAAATATTTTTCCATATTGAGTTATCCTATCCTGAAAAAACAAAACCGGTCCATTTGAACTCAATTTGATTACAAGGCCTACGATAGCAACAATTGGTGAGAGTATGATAAGCATAAGCGATGCCATAAAGATATCAAAAATTCGTTTAAACTATAAGCTCAACCGCTTTTTACTTAATTTCTTATAATATTTCCAGACTCTGTTGTTTTTCATGTTGTCGGGTAAATCATCCCAGTCTT
>JAUZPS010000631.1 GCA_030705945.1 Bacillota bacterium | reverse complement strand
CTGCCCTGTGGTAGTGGTAAAACTGTATACATAGCCCGGTTCGGCAGTGAAAGTAAACGCTCCTGAGGCAGGAGTAATATCCGTCAGTTTATTGAACCAATCGCTTGAATTTTTTGAGGTAACCTTGGTAGCCCATACATGAACCGTATCGGTGGACAGGTTCTTTACCGAAAAATTTAGAGTTTGAGCGGCTGTTGCGAGGGACATATCCACTACTGCGCTCCAGTCGGAATCGTTGGTTGATTTTGCGCAGACTACACTTCCGCTTTTATCGGTGGTGTCAGCGCCGAAGAACTTGCAGCCCCCATCTAGATATTGCCATCCCGGTTTGATAAACTGTGTGGTATGAGCCATTGCCCAGAGCGGGGCGTTAATATTATAATACCCTGACCACGGCTGATTGCATTTAATAAGGCCTATATCGTTATAGGGAATATTATCATAACATGCAGCTACAAGCGTCCAGAACATGGTGCAGGTAATTTTCCCAAGAATATAATTCATATTCAGCGCGGAAGCCATTTCGGTAGCCGATGCATATCCCTGGCTCCAACCATCATAGTGGTCCTCACTGGACCACAGAGGTTTTCCATAAGTATCTCTCATTAGAACTGCATCAACAGAGGGCCATCCGCTATTGGTACCACCTTTATTTTCATGGGGTGTATGAAAACCGATATAGTCTACTGCATCCCGCAGCGCTGCATTTTTATTCATGTCTGTGGCGATGGCCCAGTTTCCCATCCAATCATCCGAGCCGGTTAATTTTGTGGAAAGACCTGCTGCTTTTAACGCCTGTTTAAAGCTGATATACCAATCCGAGTTATAACCGCTCTCATTTTTGCCGCCAACGGTTCGAAAGGTTATTCCGTAAGTGTCCTGCATACCTTTTATGTAATTGATAATATAATTTTGTGTGGCGGTAGACCAATAGTTTCCGACCCATCCAGGCGCGCCCCACGGTAAACAGTCAAAAATCATACTGGGGTTGCGCTTTTTGGCCTCGCTGATGAGCCATCCCTCATAACCACGGGTGTAGTTTTGGTCGGATGCGGTATGCATATGACTGGGTTCTGCGCCGCTGGTGGAATTGCCGTCACTGCCGATTTCCACTTTAAAAACCGACATGGAAGCGCCAAAGTTGGGTTTAAACAGGTAATCCAGAATCTGGCTCCGGTAGGGTTCCGGATAGTCGATGAGCAACCGGCTGTTTCCGCCGCCTCCGCTGATCATCCCTACGCCGTCAAAGATTTTACCACCGGATGTTCCATCAATTGTGATGTCAGTTGTTGCGGCGCTCACTGTGACGGGAATTGACATAACAGTCAAAAGCCCTGCAATAACCAATAAGGCTAATACTTTCCTCACTAAATTCCTTTTCATACTACCCAACCCCCATTAAATTTTCATATTATATAAAATATTATCTATTACTTTCCATTATTTATGTTATCCAAAGGCTGTATTCCTTCTTGTTACACCGATGTTACAGCCCTGCCTGACTCAACTGTGAATGGTCGGACTTATCTCTTTTTTTATCTTGCGACTATGTGTGTAAGTATCAATTCAATAAATATTTGCCATATTTTGTTTAACTTGCGCGCAAACGAAACCATTATCCTACAATCTTATTTTATCAAACATTATCCATAATCGTCCAATGATTTTTCCCAACTTGATATAATAGATATCCAACTCTATAATTGAATTTACTTCGGCCTGCAAAATTCCTATTGCCGAATTTTTCGGCCTCAGAGTATATTAAGGTTTAGTGTTCGTTATCTTTAGAATACGCGGGGAGCTTATAAAGGCAGAAAGAAATGGCTTACAGATATTCAGGTTAGCAGTCTTAAGCAAAGAGTTGAATCTGGTGAAAAGAAAGCTCATATTGCAAGAGACTTAGGAATCAGCCGTGAAACATTATATAAATATTTGAGAGGGAATCAACAGTGCAAGCTGACCCAGTTGGTCGCGGTCTTTGGCTTTGTTTCTGCACTTTGAGACATAAAATATTCATAGAGTCCTGCTCTTTCAGAAAATGATTTTAGACTTACAAAAATATTATCCCAAGTACAGTAAATCCTGTTTCTTCAAGGAATCTATTCTCATGTTCACCGTGTTTTCCCGCCCTGCAAAGCCAAATAGCCATGATATTCATTCCTTAATGTAATATTTTCTAAATTTATTTGTTTTCAATTCAATTATGCATTTTCATTTATATAAATTCATTCAAATAAGTTTCAACTCAGTTTGTTTATTATCTCCCTGAAGCTCTCCAAGGCAGCTTCTATATTCTCCACAATATCATTTGCTAGTTCATCAGGTTCAGGCAAATTATCCAGATCAGCAAGGCTCTTATCCTTAATCCATGTGATATCAAGGCTTGTCTTATCCCGGTTTACAATATCTTCATAAGTAAATCTTCTCCATCTGCCTTCCGGATTTGTATCAGGATTCCATGTTTCCTCTCTATTATGCATATTTTCAGGGTTATAGCACTTTATAAATTCATCCAGGTCATCAACCTTTAAAGGATTCTTCTTTAATGTAAAGTGAATGTTGGTCCTAAAGTCATAAATCCAAACTTCCTTTGTCCAAGGGTCTTTACTGGCTGGCTTGTTGTCAAAGAATATGACATTAGCCTTAACCCCTTGCTTATAGAATATTCCGGTTGGAAGCCTTAAGATTGTATGGAGTTCTGTAGTTTCAAGGAGCTTCTTCCTGACTATTTCTCCAGCACCGCCTTCAAAGAGCACATTGTCAGGCAATACAACAGCAGACCTTCCATCAGATTTTAAGAGGGTACGAAT
>JAUZPS010000630.1 GCA_030705945.1 Bacillota bacterium | reverse complement strand
AGTAAAAATGCAGACGTATTAACTGCATTTTTAATGTAAAATCTTTTTCGTAACTTATATAGATCGCTATTATAATCGTTATATACTTCAATTTCTGCATGTCGGTCCTTATTTAAATAGAATCCATGTAGCTCCACCAAAAACTTCTATGTATCGGTTAAAATTTTCAGTATCCCTACATAAAGCAATAACAGTCTCCTCACCTTCTGATTTTAATGAGGCAAATGCATCAGCCTATTGATTTTATCATTTGTTTGATTTATTTGAGATATGCATATTGAAGTATTTTTTAATTGTATTTTCTGAACTGATGTCTTTTGGCTTTCCCTATTAACGAATAATGCATCAGTGTGAATTGAAGCCAATGATAAGAGTACTTTGGAATTTCGTGTATGGTTTTAATAGTCACTTCCATTTTGCAAAACAATTGGGATATGTTAATATCTATGATATAATTTTATTAAAAGAAGTTATGATATAGTCTGCATAAACAAGATTTATGTCGTATATTCAAAAGCATTGTAATCAAATCTAGCAGGGGGTTATAAGAAGTGGAAATTAAAAAAATTCGGTTTATTGAGCCTGGCAATTTGCCATACAGAAAATCAATTAAGAATTTATATGTATATGACAAATACATCCGTACCCCTTCAACTGGTTTACTGACTCTTACAACGATCGTAAAACAATATGTTAATGATACTTTAATGTACAGCGAATCAATATCTCAAATTTTATGGGGTGATGTATTAGATTCGGATATAATTTTTATAGGATTTTTTACATTCGCAGCTAACAGAGCATATGAACTTGCGCAATATATACGCCAGAATTCAAATGCTATTTTAATATTTGGCGGATTACATCCAACATTAAATCATGAGGAAGCTTGCAATTATTGTGACTATGTTTTACTTGGCGAGGGTGATGAATCTGTCCTTGAAATAATAAAAGCCATAGAATCAGATAATCCCGTAGCAATCAACGGTATCGCTTATAAGAAAGATGATACAATTATTGTTACCCCAAAACGGAATCCACCGAAAAACATTGATACTATCCCAGATTACAACTTGCTTTACAGATTCCAAAAGATGGTTTGGCATAATACAATTTGGCCTCAGGTACATGCTTCGCGGGGATGTCCGCATAATTGTGATTATTGCGCGCTAATTCATATTTTTGGCAGAAAAGTTCGAACACGAACACCTGAAAATGTTGTTAAAGATATTCGCAGTACTATCGATTTCTATGATTCGAAACACCATAGATTGGCAAAGGTTCTTTGGATAACCGATGACAATTTCTTTGCAGACAGAGAATGGGCAGTATCAGTTTTGAAAGCTATTATAGGCAGTGAAATTAAATATAAATTCACCATTCAAGCAAGATATGAAATAGGATATGATGACGAAATGCTTGAATTGCTAAAACAGGCTGGATTTATTGAAATAGCTATGGGGATAGAATTTCTGGAAGATGAAGCTTTTGAAAACTATCATAAAAAGAGTACATATAATGATATAATAGGTTCCGTGAAAAATATTCAAAAGCATGGTTTAAGAGTACGTGGATTATTTATTGTCGGCGCTGATAATCATGCAAAAGGCGTTGGAGAAAGACTTGCGAATTTTGTGATAGAAAATAATATATGCGGTGTTCTTATTCAATCTATGTATTTTATACCAGGCACACCTGTTTATGAGACACATAAGGATAAATTGATACATACTGATTGGTCTAAGTGCGTAGGAAATGTTGTACATTATCCAGAAAATATATCGCCATATGACTTGCAAAAAGAAATAATATATGCAAGCAAAAAAATATATTCCTTGAAACGATTATTGTATGCATTATTTAAAAAACGCGGTATTGAGAGAATTTTGTTTATAGGTGAATTTTTTTGGCAAAAAAGTGTTCGCGCTGACTTAAAAAAGGAATTGCCATATTTGAAAAAATCAACACAAGAGTCTGGATTGTATGGCTCTAAATGAGGAATAGTAAAATATATGTACAGATTTAGATTTGCAACAAAAGACGATTATGATTTTCTTTATAAATTGATGGAAATCACTATGAAGGAATACTATATAAAAACTTATGGAAGCTGGGATGAGGGAATCGAAAGAAATTTCTTCGATGAGAGCTTTAACAGTGTTAAATATCAAATTATAATATTTGAAGATCAAGATATTGGCTGTCTTGCTATAACAAAAAACGATAAAGATATATTCATAAACGAGATACAAATATTACCGGAGTATCAGAATAAAGGCATAGGAAATAAGATATTAGCTTTAATTATCAATGATTCAGAAAGATTAAGAATACCTATTAATCTTCAAGTTTTAAAAGTTAATAAACGAGCGCAAAACTTGTATACCAAAACGGGATTTACAGAAAGTGGAGAGACCGAGACCCATTTTATGATGCGTCGGAATCCGACAACATCTATTAAAACCCAAGCATAGGTATTTTTTTTAGGTTCGGAAATAGAGGCAATCAATAAAGGTTGCCTCTATATCCCCTGATCGGTTTTCCAATTATAGTATTGTGTTGAATTTTCCCGCAATAATTATTACATCCGACATGTTTATAACTTTGTCTTTATTCAAATCATAGGAATCGTTATATTTGGAATCACCACTGACCGAATTAAATACAGTTGCCAGAATTATTACATCCGATATGTTTATAACTCCGTCGTGATTCAAATCCCCTGTTATAGCTGAGGATGTTGGAGTAGAAACTGACGTTTTGGTAGGTGTTGCTGTAGGCAGATTAGTAGGCGTTGCTGTAGGTGTCGGTGTTGATGTCTT
>JAUZPS010000063.1 GCA_030705945.1 Bacillota bacterium | reverse complement strand
TGCGAAAAAGATTATACATTAAAAATGCAGTTAATACGTCTGCATTTTACTATCAAAGCTGAACTTTTCGCAACTTATGAATCAAGGTATATATTTTGCAATATAAAAAATGTATGTAAAATGTTTATTGCAAAATATATAGGTTACTGCATGAAAAAAACGCTCATTGAGCGTTTGTTATAATCTTTTATCTGTCTAAATAATTTATAGCTCTAGAAAAATAAAAAATTGAATTTAAATATCACAAAATAAAAAACGAAAAAGAATTTTTTAAAAATACCTTTACGTAAAGAATAAATGGTGACCCATACGGGATTCGAACCCGTGTTACCGCCGTGAGAGGGCGGTGTCTTAGGCCGCTTGACCAATGGGCCATTTGTTCTATTTTAACTCGTATTGAACCATCTTGTCAATAGATAGTTTTGATAATATGGAATTATGTGGGGCGATATTTTCCATGTTTATTCTATATCCAGTTGGTTAGAATCTTTAATGAATAAAGAAGTTTGCCACTGAACAGATATTTTGGTAGAATTATATATCATTAAAATAAATGTGGAAGGTGAATGAAATGGATTACAAGAAATTGGCAGATTTATTACTGCCAGAAATTAATAGCGATGTAACTGAGATTGAAAATAAATATCCCGACAGAGGTCTTGATTCAAATGCCATCGTGACAAGGTTTGCTCCAAGTCCAACCGGATTTGTTCATTTAGGCAGCTTGTTTGCTTCAATGGTAGCCATGAGGCTTGCGCGTCAGACTAATGGAGTCTTTTACCTGAGAATTGAAGACACAGATAAAAAACGTGAGGTTGAAGGCGGAATAACTAAAATAGTAAATGCTCTGTCAAAGTTCGGAATTTATTTTGATGAGGGATTTGATAAGGATGGAAATGAATTCGGAAATTATGGCCCTTATTTACAGAGCAAAAGAGAAGAAATCTATAAGTCATACATAAAAAGCCTTATAGAAAAGGGATTGGCTTATCCATGTTTTTGTAGCCCTGAGGAAATTGAAAAACAGAAAGAAGAACAGACTGCCAAGGACCTTAGAGTTGGATATTATGGGACATGGGCGAAATGCAGGAATTTATCAATGGAAGACATTGAGAAAAATATAAAAGAAGGAAAAGAGTTTATTATAAGACTAAAATCAGAGGGTGATATAGAAAAATTTATTGAATTGAATGATCTCATAAGGGGTAATCTGAGCTTGCCTGAAAATGACCAGGATATTGTTCTCATGAAGACAAACGGTCTTCCTACTTATCATTTTGCCCATGTTATTGATGACCATCTGATGAAAACTACTCATGTTATCAGAGGTGAAGAATGGCTGCCCTCAGCGTCCTTGCACCTCCAGCTGTTTAACATTATGGGCTTTAAAGCGCCGCTCTATGCTCATATTTCTACAATCAGAAAGCAGGATGGTCCATCCAAACGTAAATTAAGCAAAAGAAAAGATCCGGAGCTTTCTATGGAGTTTTATGAGAAAGAGGGCTATCCGATACAAACTGTAATTGAATATCTGACAAACTTAGCAAATTCAAGCTTTGAAGATTGGAGAAAAAATAATCCTTTAGCGCCGTTGGAAGATTATAATATCAGATTGGATAACATGAGTGTCAGCGGGCCGTTATTTGATATTGTAAAGCTTGAGGATATAAGTAAGACTATTATTGCTAATATGAATACTGATGAAGTGTTTAATCTTTATAATACATGGGCTAAATCATTTGATGCTGACTTTGCCAAAATAATTGAAGATAATAAGGAATATTATTATAATATATTCAGCATTGAACGTGGAGGCGTAAAACCACGCAAAGACTTTTCTAAGTGGTCTGAAGTGAAAAATTATATATCATATTTCAATGATGAGTTATTTGCGGAAAACTTAGTCTCCGGTTACATTTTTGATAACTTGGATACTAGGCGCGAGGATATAATTAATACTCTTCAGAACTATTTATCGTTATATAACGAAAATGATAATAATGAAGAATGGTTTGATAAGATAAAAGTTATAACAGATAAAATAGGGTACACGAAGGATATGAAGCAGTATAAGAAAAACCCTGGCAATTTTAAGGGAAGTATTGCCGATGTAGCAACGTTTATAAGAATAACCATGACTAACCGGAAAAATACTCCGGATTTACATCGCATAATGATTGTTATGGGAAAAGAAAGAGTTGAGAAAAGGATTCATATGGCTTTAGAATTTTTAAATAAGATGCAGTAGAGGAAAAGGCGGATAAATAAAAAACCCACGACTAATTACATGTTTGTAAAAGTCGTGGGTTTTTTGCCATATCAGAAGTTCCGATTTACATAACACATAGATTGTTTTAAGTAGGTATAGCAGGCAAAGCACATTTTTTAGTCCAATATTTACCATTGGATAAAATGCCTAAACTTCCATTTACATAATACACCGAGTCAATCCCATTAAGAGGAGCTGGGCCATTTATAGTTGGGGCGTCATTAAATAAATCGCTTAACCATCCACAAGTTTCCCATGCGCCTGTTTTGCTAAGAATCCAGTAGGCAGAATCATTAACAATTATGTATTTTTCAATGTTTTTGTGTATATGCCAAGTGAGGACATTTTATTCAGATGACGCTATAAAAACGGTTATTGTCAGGTTTTATATATTTAATTAAAACCTACACATGACAATAATCTGAGAAGGCGTGGTCTGGGCAGGTATGCTCATTGTAGTAGGTCCATAGACTACAATAAGGTTTCTGTTTGCTGGGTTTGCTGTGAAAATCTGGCCGTTTTCCTGTTTTATCTGAGTGAACGGAGCAATGTTTAATTTTAACATTCCATCGCTGCTTATTAACTGACCGTTAAAATAGTCGACCTTTATATTTTGATTCTGTGACACTCTTGCCATGACGATTGCCTGATATTGTGGAGGGTAAATTAAAGGTACAGGGGTGTTGGCGTCATAAAATCCGATTACAATATCGCCTATTGAAATCATTGCTTGGTCTACAAAGTAGGTGTTCGGCGTCACTACGAAATTTACTACATTTCCATTCATATCCTGTAAGGACATCAGTTTATAACATGGGTTCGGTCCCTGGCTTCCAGTCCAGAAATCACTGATAGCGGTGACCACACCGTTGAAAGATCCAAAAGTTGACATATTTACCTCCAATAAAATTATACTTATTTACTCAGCTTTCCCAAATCCTTTACATTTGTCTATAGCAAAATACCGTAAGACCGTTCGTAATTTACTCTGCTAAATGTAAGATTAATAATGATTTTAATACATACTTCATATAACATATGCAAATATAAGTCTTTATGTTAACACTACTTTGACCTAAGATCCCTATCAATAGAATCTTTTATTACTGTAAACGCGTTTTGCAGCGTTATACTAAGTTGTCTCTCCAACATTAAATAATTATTAATTTCCGGTATTTTCGAAAGCTCCTCAAAAGCTTTATTTAGTTCCGCTAACTTAATTTCCACGTCTTTGCGAGACATTCCTGAAGTAATGATTGTTTGTTCTTTTTGCTTAAATTCTGTGACTTTTTTCTTGAGTTCCAAGTTAGTATCAATTACTTTCTTGGCTTGTTTTAAACTGATATATTCGTTAGAACTTTTAATTGCTGCAGCTAAATTATTAGCTATGTCGTTAATATTCATAAATTCCTCCGTAAAAGACAATAAAGCCAGTAATAATATATTCAAAAAAAAGTTGAAATGATACAGATTGTAAGAGTAACAGTATCATTTTGGTTTGCATAAAATGTATCGAGAATTCATTATGGTGATTTAGAAGATCTATTTCCTTAAACCCGGCCATTTTGTAGATACTAATAAAATTGAAGGTAGCTGGCTTTACGGTAAACTATCTATGGAGTTATGAACGAAAGAAGTAATCTTATTTACTGGAATATATGTTATTGAACCTAAATTATATACTCTTCTACTTTTAGCTATGCTATAATTGCCTATATAAGGTATATTTGACAGGTAATATGGGATATATCCTCCTTTCCGTAAAGAACATGCCGGAGGTGGTCCTATGCTGGATATTAACTTTATGTAATTTCGGCCCACATTGGACAAAACTCCTGTGAAACCAGCTCCTGATGGGCCTCCGCCACAAACAAACACAGTAATGGTTTGACCAATATAGCGTGAAATATGCAGGGCAAATTTCTCCTCGGCGGATATTTGTTTGCCTTTATCATCCTCACGGAAGGTGGATTCTATAGGAACCTGGTTCTGTGGACCAGCTTCATTTATCAGATTATCATATCGGATTGAACTTTTTCTATTTCTTCTTATTCTTCTAAAATAAAACATGATATTAATCACAGCTCAAGAAATAATCTAATTACATTATATAAATACACTATTTTAAAAGTTCCGGTATTTGCTTTTGAAACTATTGAGAGTGTTTCAAAAGATTCCTTGTTCAATCTTTATATGTTATGAAGTTCTTGAAAAGACCAGTTAGCCAAGTCGTTTTTTTGATGCTGCCTAAAGCATTGATTTTAGAATATTGGTGATTCTGATTTGTAACAAAACATATAATGTCAACATAATATATGCTAAGGCTATAATTATGGAGGTGTGTAAAACATGAAAGGAACAGACATTGGAGGAGAATGCTGCGGATCTAACTTTCCAGCATTACTGGCTAATTGGGTAGGAACCACTGTAACTATATTTACCAGTAGCGGTGGGCAGTCAGGCGCAGGTTTTACTGGAGTTCTGCTTTGTGTAAATGATGTCTTTGTAAGACTGATTTCCAGAATAGGGCCTCCACCAGGCTGCGCGTTAGGAAACGCGTGTACAGGTTTTGCTGTGGGCGATTGTGGATATGGCTCAAATAATGGATGTGGAGGCGGTTTTGGCGCAGGGTACGGATCTGGGCCAACATTTCCGGCAAGCTTAAATGGCGCTGAAGGAGCAGGCGGTTGGAATGGATTCCCAGTATATACAGTTGGTTCTGTAGTTGATATTCCGACTGATAGAATCGTGTCTTTTGTTCATAATGCAGTTTAATCGTGTAACTTGAGAAACTGTTTGGAGATACCATATACAACTTTATAGATGTATATGGTATTCCTTTATTTTTAATATACTTATTATGTAAATATTCTTAATTACAATACATACCTTTTTAGAGTTTTATATCTATCAGGCTCCATAAAATTCAGAAAACAAAATACTTGATGAGATTGGATAAGGGGGATTTTTTATGAATTACAAGGAAATTGAGGCTCTTAAATATACACTTTCTAATATGGCAATGCGAGGAGCCAGAATAAAGAATAATGACTTTAAGGTTGATGGCAAAATTGTTGGTGTTGGGTTTAAACCATATTGGTCAAATCCTTATGATACAAAAATCGAGAAACTTGAATTGAATGTGCTGGATAATAACGGAAGGATATTACCGTTTAATTTTTACCATATAATAGGATATGATATAGTCTCATATGACGGTAAAGAGTTTAGAAGTTCAGATAATGTTAGCATAGATATTCATGTTTATTCACCTGTAAGTAATAGAAACGAGAACTACGATAAAGTTAGGGTAGATCTGAATTGCAGTATCTAGAGGTAGTTTTTTGAATGCTGTTTTAGAGATGTTTTTTATACAGTTGTATATTATTACTAAATCATAATCGTTATTAATCTCGCATTTATATAAAAAGCGCTATTAATATTACATTTGACAGAGCAAAATAACGAACGCTTTAACGTTATTTTGTGATAGGCAAATGTAATAGATTAATCGCTTTTTATTTAGCAGAGCAAAATAACGAACGGTTTTGACCTTATTTTACAATAGATAAATGTAAAAGATTGATTTTAATATAAACATAAAATTATTTTAAATAGTAGCAATGGATAACGAATTAACATAATATATATTAAAACTAAAGTTATGGAGGTAAAAATATGGATGGAGCAGGAATCGGAGGCTTAGGCGGAGCAGGTCTTGCTGGAAGCTTTCCAGCTTTATTATCAAAATGGGTAGGAACTACTGTAACTATATTTACAAGTAGCGGAGGGCAGTCAGGCGCAGGTTTTACAGGGGTTTTATTGTCTGTGAATGAAGTCTTTGTAAGACTTATTTCCAGAATAGGACCACCACCAGGCTGCGCGTTAGGTAACGCATGTAATGGCTTTGACGTTGGCTCAGGTGGATGTTGTGGAGCAGCTAATAACGCAAACAATATGGGTGGATTTGGCGGCGGTTTTCCTGGCGGCCAAATGTTTCCGGGAAGTGTAAATGGAGCAGAAGGCGCAGGCGGATGGAACGGATTCCCTGTTTACACCGTTGGATCTGTAGTTGATATACCTGTTGCTAGCATAGTATCATTTGTTCACAGCGCAATCTAATAAATTTTATTAAAATACTAATAATATATAAAACCGTATTCAAGTCATGTTGGATACGGTTTTTATTATATATGAAGGTAAGATAATGAACCCTCCATAACATATTCTTCCGTGTCAGGATGATTATATAAGGCCATTTATTTATTAAGGAATGATTGAAAAATTACTTTCGATTCTGAGAGGGTGTTCACGAGCTAAGTGAACACGTAAGCGAAGATTTTATTGGAAGTTATTTTTTTCAACATTCCTATATAAAAAGCAATTAATCTATTACATTTGCCTATCACAAAATAACGTTAAAGCGTTCGTTATTTTGCTCCGTCAAATGTAAGATTAATAGTGCTTTTTATATAAGTATCAAATATCCCTGTGTATTAATATAATAAAATGGATTGGTAAAGGATTAAAACACCATTTGCCATTCTAAATGTAAGATTAATTGATTTTAATATTGGTAACGATTAGCTATTATTGGTAGAACTCAATATCTGTAAGTAGGTGAAAAAGATGAAGGAAAACTGCAATCAATTAGCTGAAGCGGACAATGCAGATAAAGGAAATAGATTCTGTTCGCCTTTAGATTGTCTTTTTTCATTAAATCCGATACAATTTTCATTGTTATCCTCAATAATTGGCATTCTTGTGATTGATAATTTAGACTTGAATCAGCAGAATTCATTGGGTAATTTTTTAGTAGGAGTTGGACAAAATATTTTAACTGCAGCTGCCCAAGGCGCGATGCTAGAAAGTAAAAACGAGAAAAATGATCAGATTCGGGATCAGATTCAAATGTTAAAAAAGCAGATTTGCGTGCTTGAACAGGATTTAGACTGATAAAATTGGTAATAACAGACCTTGACCATCTTTTTTGGTCAAGGTCTGTTATTATATATCCGGATTTGGGTTTTAATTTGGCTTTAATGTTTATTTTACGAAGCGGTGATAATATTTACATTAGTAAAGAATTAGGCATACATGTGGTTGATTATGAGTTTTGCCATGAACCTTCCTTATTGCATACAGTTTCTGAGCCATCCTCGTTTATTATCTTTGAACCAACAGCATGCCTTTTGTGTCCATAAACACAGAATGGATCTTTAGATGCTGTTCCGACAGGTTTGTCAGATACAGCCTTAATTTCATTTGGAGATGTTATTATATTGACAGAAGTTTTATCGTCCTTTGTATGATTCTTCATTGTATCAATCCTTTCATTATTCCGCTTTGATTAAACTATAAGCCTTTATAAAACCGATTAAACTATTGTTTTGCAAAACACTAATATATTAAAAGTGTTATTAATCTTATCTTTTTAGGTAAAATACTAATTTTTAATATAGAGTAATACTTTTAATATAATATAAATATGCTCAATTATTATTCAAAAGATTCAGTTTTTAATGAGTTTATTACAATGAAAGAATAACCAAAAACCAAACTAAGATTGAATTTCTGTATGTTTATTTAAAATGCAAATTACGGAAAGTATTTCATGAACTAAAGATCGACGGTAAACATTGACCACTATGGTCAATCATGTTATAATTAAATTGACCAAAGTGGTCAATGAAACTTTGCTCGTCTTACGAGGGGGATAAAAAATGTTTTCAAAGTTTTTAAGCCTAGAACCCAAAAAGCGGGATATAATAATAAATGCAGCCATCAAGGAGTTTGCTCAAAAAGGATATAAAGACGCTTCCACCAATGAAATCGTAAAAGAGGCTGGTATTTCAAAGGGGCTGCTGTTTCATTATTTTAAAAATAAGAAGAGCCTTTTTCTATTTATTTATGATTACGCTTTAGAGTTATTAAATAACGAGTTTTATGCCAAAGTATCCTTTGATGAAAAGGATATTTTTCAAAGATATCGGCAAATATTGCTGCTCGAATATGAGTTGTTCAAAAAATATCCTCAAATGTATAGCTTCTTTGTCGCTACGGTTAGTAAAGACTCGAGTGAAGTTAACGATGAAATAGGGAATCGGTATCAGGAGCTTGTTGAAAGCGGATCGAAATTATTATTTGAAGGCTTTGATGTATCCAACTATAAAGATGGAATTGATGTTAAAAAGTCTATAAATATAATAATATGGTCATTGGAAGGGCTGATAAATAAACTTGGCTACCATAGGACCACTTTGTTTTCAACGAATCAATCCCAATTTGATGAAATACTTGCTGAAGTTGATGTTTATATGGAATTGCTAAAAAAGTGCTTCTATAAATAAAGGAGGACATTAGATATGAATGTTATTGAAATCAAAAACCTTACAAAAAACTATGGAAAATCAAGGGGAATAGAAGACATCAGCTTTAACGTGGAAGACCGCGAGGTATTTGGGTTTATTGGGCCTAACGGAGCCGGCAAGTCTACCACAATAAGAACCCTGCTGGGGTTGATATACCCTGCTTCTGGCGCTGCAACGATTTTCGGGAAAAGTTGCATCGACAATCCGGAAATTAGAAAGGATATCGGCTATCTTCCTTCAGAAGTGTTTTACTATGATAAGATGAGGGTCATTGATCTCCTTAAGTACTCAGCTAGTTTTTACAATAAGGATTGTACTAAGAGAATAAATGAACTTGCTGAAATTATGGATTTGAACCTTAAAAAGAGAATTGATGACCTGTCCTTTGGCAATAAGAAGAAGGTAGGAATAGTTCAGGGACTGTTGCATGAACCAAAGCTTATAATTCTGGATGAACCTACCAGCGGTCTGGACCCTCTTATGCAGCAGAGATTTTTTGAGCTGCTGGTACAAGAAAACAACAAGGGAGCGACCATCTTTTTTTCTTCACACATATTAAGTGAAGTGCAGAAAATGTGCCATCGGGTCGCGTTCATTAAAGAAGGTAAGATCATAAAACTGGAAAAGATGAGTACTTTAAAGGAGAGTGCCTACAAAAAAGTTAAGGTTGAAGCCAAGAATCATATTGAAAAAGATTATTTTAAGATGAGCGGTGTAAATAATCTTGAGGTTAATGGCAATATAGCAAACTTTATATTTAATGGAAACATCAACTCTGTCATGAAAAAAATAACTGATTTGGAGCTATATAATGTTTGGGTTGATGATCCTGACTTGGAAGAAATCTTTCTGCATTATTATGCCAAGGAGGATTAGAGCTATGAACATCTTTTTACATGAACTCAGGGCAAATAGAAAAACAACGGGAATATGGATCGGATCAATTTCAGCGGTAATTATTCTATATATGTCAGTTTTTCCGATTGTCACAAAAGATCCGGCGACATTTGAGAAAATGCTTAGGAGCAACCCTGCATTTAATTCATTTATTGCTTCAATCAGCAATATCGGTTCCATATTGGGTTTTTACTCCTTTGTGTTCTCATTTATATTGCTTTTGGGGGCTATTCAGGCTATGAATCTTGGCGCTTCCATTTTATCAAAGGAGATTCGCGATAAAACAGCGGACTTTTTATTAACCAAGCCTGTCTCACGCGTTAAGATAATGACATCCAAGCTTCTAGCTTCCCTTGTATTGTTGCTTGCAACTAATATAGCGTGTTATGCGGTTGCTTTAATCATGGCGTTTGCTGTTAAGACAAACGATTTTGATGAAAAAATATTTTTTCTGATAACAGCCACATTATTTTTAGTTCAACTGATTTTTTGCGCTTTGGGCGTTATAATTTCAGTTATTATTCAAAAGCTCAGATCAGTGCTTCCAATTTCTCTTGGATCAGTGTTTGCGTTTTTCTTTATCAGCATGTTTATTTCGACAGATAAGGATGACTTGATACGGTTTATCTCACCATTTAAATATTTTGATACGGGCTATATTATTAATCATTCCAGTTATGAGATCCAATATTTGATTGCAGAAGCTGTTTTTATCATTCTGGCTGTCGCCGCAAGTTATATCATATACTCGAAAAAGGATATTCATGCTGTGTGACGCATGGTATTGTATAGCTTTTAAAGGAGAGATGGTTTTATGATTATATTTTTAAGAGAAATGAAAGCCAACAGGAAATCTTTGGTGATCTGGAGTTTGTCAGTTATAATGATGGTGTTTTTAGGAATGGTCAAGTTTAAAAGCTACCAATCTGCAGGCCAATCCATGAACAATCTTTTAGGTGATATGCCGAGATCGCTGAAAGCGATATTGGGATTCAGCGTATTTGACGTATCAAAGGCGAGCGGATTTTATGCCATGTTTTTTCTGTACCTCCAGCTCATGACTACCATTCATGCAGTTTTGCTCGGCGCGGGAATCATTGCGAAGGAGGAAAGGGATAAGACAACTGAATTTCTTATGACAAAACCTGTCTCCAGAAATGTTATAATAACATCAAAGCTTGTGGCAGCAATTGTTAATGTTGTTATAATCAATATAGTTTCACTTATTTCATCACTTGCTATTGTAAGCGCATATAGCAACGGCGAACGGGTTTCTGGGGATATAACCAAACTGATGGTTGGTATGTTAATTGCTCAACTGATTTTTCTATCAATCGGCGCCGGCATAGCCGCAATAAGTAAAAATTCAAAGACATCTGGCGCATTTGGGGCAGCGATTCTTATAGGAGCGCTTTTTGTTGATAAGATTATTGATGTCAATAAAAGTCTTGAAAACTTAAAGTACCTGTCTCCACTCAAATATTTTGATGCAGAAGCGTTGTTGGTGGGTAATGGATTTGAACCTGTATTTATAATCATTTCGATAGTTATTATTGCCGCGCTTACTTATTTAACATATTCATGTTATAACAGGAGGGATTTGAGCATATAAAATCGGTCTTCAAGGTAAATAGTGGTTAATTGTTATGTTAGGTATATAAAAAGCACTATTAATCTTACATTTGACGAAGCAAAATAACGAACGCATTAACGTTATTTTATGATAGGCAAATTGAACAAGGAATTTTTTGAAACGCCCTTACTCGGTTTCTGCAAAATTAAGTTAAAAAATGGAAAATACACTAAAGTATTTTCCATTTTAATTGTGTTAATTCTTTTATGCTTTGTAAGTTTGAGACTGTAGATATCGAACTTTAAAGTTTTATATAAGTTCGCAATGAATTAAACTAATTTTACAATTCGATATCTATAACATAACGCTCTTACGCTTACACCTAAGATATATCAACATCATATTTAATATGAGTATGTAAATCTGTTAATGGAATTGAATTTACATATGTCACAGGCGTTGAGCCATTTATCGCTCCTGTAGGGACCTTTGGTGTATATGTTATTTCATAAGTAACATTGTTATTTTTAAAATCTACATTACCTTCGTATTTTCCCTTTTTTAACTTTGCATTCGGAGGAAATGCATATTTAATATTTATACTTAAGTTATTTAACTTATCATCAACGGGCATTACAAACTTTTTCTTTGTTGAATCCCAGCTAAGATCGGTGTTGTATGAGCCGCTTATAATCTTTGTAGTTGAATCAAATTTAACCCAGCTAGGCAAAGCCGTCGCAGTATTTAACTTTGTTCCTGCGGGAAGCTCGAATTTTAATGATACCTTTACAGATAACTTCTCATTAGCGCCAGTGGTATAACTTAATACCTTGTCTGTTAACTTCGGACTCAGGCTGCTGATTGTTGAATTGGTATAATAATAATTATTTATACTCGAATCTGTAGCAGGCTTGTTGATTATACTTCCTATTAGCGTTTTGAGGCTGCTCTCATTAGCGCTATATGAAGGATCTTTAGAGTCAGCGCAGTTAATAAAATATGAACTTATATTGCTGTTCTTGGCCATCAGAGCAATTTCTTTAGCATAATCGAGAGATTTTGCCAAGGTTGAGCTGTCTGTTTTTGTTAAATCAGCATTACCGGTATCCTTCTTAAAGTCAGAACTGGAATTTACTGTCCAAACATTTGGCTTTGAACCTGTGAATGCGATAATATACTTGTTTCCAGGATTTGAATTGTTGAGCATAAAATAAGCTCTTCTAAGCGCGTCTCCAAGATTGTTTAAGCCGTTATCCACCGATGCGATGCTTGTTATTTTCTGTTCTAAAGTTGATTCGTTTGTAGCTAAATCATAAAGCGTAAAATCATTCGCGTCGGCATTTTTATCATACTTAATTATACCTACGCTAGCAGGTTGAGATATGTTGGAGAGAAGTCCCTTAACATATTCCTGTGCGTTCTTTAAGTTGTTGCTCTTTGGAACCAGCGGCTCAATAATTGAATTAATTTCACCTTGCTGATAAATAACTCCGAGAGTATCTGGCTCACTTATGATTTTATCAGCCACAACGCTTCCTGCAATTGTAACACTGCCGCCTTTTAGAGTAATAGTTCCTTTAGGAGCGTAAAAAATTCCGTTCAGGTTGGTATTTGAGGGCTGTATTTCTAAATCGCTGTTGCATGAATATACAAATGCTTCTTTCCCAGATATTTGTGAAGTTTCAATTCCTTTACCGCCGGCGATTATTTTGCCGGACACTATAAGCATGCCGCTTCCTGAAAATTTGATTCCGAGGCTTGCGGAAATTTTTAAGTCGCCGTCAAAATAATAAGTAGTTTTATCAGGTATAACAAACTGCCCTCCACCGGTCAATTCAAACTGGCTTCCCGAATAATTTATATAGATATTCGGCTGTCCGATCATCTGACCGTTCTTAACATCAACATATGCGCTTCTCCAGTTAGCGCTATTTACCGAATATGTAAAGAAACCTGTAGTCTTATTATCAATCAGTTTGGTCCAGAGGTCAGGCATAGGAAATACACTGGACTTTTTGAAATAACTCAGAGGCACATTGCCCGTTACGCTTTTATCAGTTACATATTCACATATACCATCAGTAATGTCTTTATTTGCGTTAATAAAGTTGCCGGCATTTAATCTTAAAAACTGATTGGAATGTATCTTGCCGTTGATATTGAAGGTTGCGCCATGCAAGTAGAATTCGCTTGTAGGACTTCCGCTGAACAGACAATAATCAAAGGGGCTATTAATCGTAGTCCCTGGGTCATTGAGGCTGCCGGAAGTATCTATAAGTATTACAATTTGCTTTTGTGTATCAAAGCTACCGCCAACATTAAATCCTTCTACCTGATTAAAATAAATATTTTTCTTTGAGTTTATTGTGGCAGTCAATTCTTTAACAGAATTAGAAGGGTTTGAAGAATCTGTATGGGCTTTTCCGTCAACAATAACGTTGGGCTTTGAATCAAAGCTGCATGATATTGAAGGGTTTCCGGAAATATT
>JAUZPS010000629.1 GCA_030705945.1 Bacillota bacterium | reverse complement strand
AAACGGTATGGCATTATATTAAAACCTTTAATCTGCCTACAAAGACTTTTATACAAGTAAATAATAACGCTTATATATATCTGAAAAAAGTTCGCGTCAGAAATGATCCTGCAGGTCTGAATGTCATGAGGTATATATATCCTAAGTATGACCTATCCTCCTTTGAACAGAAGTTAAGCTGGCAAAAGCTCTTTTATATGGGAAGCGACAGTCATTTACTAGGAGCAACTACTAAAGAACGTTCAGAAATACTGCAAGTTAAGCCAAACTATAGTATAAAGACACAGATATTTAGCAATAGCAGTAATATTAGCATGATGGAAAAGGCAAGCCTCAGCCAGGATGCAATCAGTCTTGTTTCCAACTTTTCACCGCTGTTATCCGGTAATCTTTATAACAGTTATATTGACTATATTGAAGAAAGTTATCCGGCAAGTCTTTCATATCTATATGAAATACCTGGAGGAATGGTCAGACTACCCCTATCCTTTTACAGCTCTCTGCTGAATCCCTGTCCTGTTCACGAGTATAAAGGCATTGAGGCAGGACACATAGGCTGCTTTACAATGAAAGCAGGATGTTGGGTTAATGGAATACATTTTAATAGTTCTGATAAAAAAGTAATATTAGAATATAATGAGTCCAATAAAAAGAACAGCATATATGATTATTTCGATTATGTTGTTTGTACTATTCCCTTTTCCGCTTTAAGAACTATAAATATCGATCCATTATTTTGCAATATAAAGATGAGGGCTATCAAAGAAGTAAATTATACTACTGCTCAGAAAACTCTTCTTTTATGTAAAGACAGGTTCTGGGAAAAAGATGGCATAATCGGCGGAGCTACATATACGGATCTGCCTGTTTCATCCTTGTGGTATCCTTCAGACCACTCGGTTTATTTAAATAATTCGCCTTTAAACCTTAATAAGCTTCCTTATGATAAGCCTGGAGTTATGATAGGTTCCTATGATTTTAATCTTGATGCTATACGTCTAACCAATTTACCAGAAAAAAGATTTCATGATGAAATCAAAAGGCAGGTTGAAATGGTTCATGGTTTGCCGCCAGGTTATCTTGACAATATTGTTGAAGAAATGAAGACCGTCAATTGGGATCAACAACCCACTTTCAGGGGATCTTTATCTTTTTTTACTCCCCAACAAAAAAGTATATTTTCATATGGTATGGCGGCTCCTGAATATAATGAAAGAGTATTTTTTGCCGGAGAACATATATCGGCTGTCCACCGGTGGATTCAGGGTGCTCTGCACAGCGGTATGGTAGCTGCTAACAGTCTTGCTATAGCATGTAAAAAGCATATATACAACATATAACTATGGTTTTTATATATATTTTGCAATAAACATTTTACATCTATTTTTTATATTGCAAAACATATACCTTGCTTCATAAGTTACGAAAAGTTCATCTTTGCTAGAAAATGCAGACACATTAACTGCATTTTAATGTAAAATCTTTTTCGTAACTTTTATAGATATAAAATCTTTGCATATTGCCTTAACGCAAATCTTTATTTTATAATATACTTATGTATTTAATTTCTACATGTTATATATACTTTTATGAACATGTTTTAAGTAAGGGCGTTTCAAAAAATTCCTTGTTCAAGTTTTGTATGATGAAAACTCATCATATCAAGTATTTGAAACGACCAGTTGCTAAGTTTTTTTGATGCTGCCTAATCACTAATACGCAAGGATTGATTAACATGACCTTTATAATTACTGTTTTGATAACTATTTTTCTGCTGGTCCTAATTATCTTAGATATTAGCAATAAGTTCAACATAACCAATAAATCTGTTATGCGTGTACTCATAGTTTTTATTCCCCACATTGTAATTCTGCTGTATCTTTTGCTGCAAAATTATTTGAGCAATAAAGCATGGGGCTTTTGGAAATACATAATACTAGCTGACAATATTATATTTGTTTTATTTTTGCTATTGAAAACCAATATAATTGCCTGCTCAGATAAACAAAAGGTCGAGCTTCGTTTAAGAATTTTATCCGGAGGCAGACAACTTCTCATTTTTAGCCTGTATACCGGCCTTGCTCAAATACTTTTTTACTTCATTTCTTTAAAAATAATAAAATTTGATGCTGTCCCCAAATACATACTTATTCCAGATACCATTATCACTCTACTGTGTATTGTTGTATTTTACATAAACGGAATGCTTAGAATTATATTTGTTTCAAAAAGAATAAATATAATTAAAAAAGTAATTATTGTTTCAATTATGTTCATACCTTTTATAAATATCCTTGCGATAATTTACATCTGCAGCGCAGCTAAATCTGAATATGAGCATGAATGCTACAGGGTTGTCAGCCACAATATGAGAGTTGATTCACAAACCTGCAAAACAAAATTTCCTATAGTTCTGATTCACGGTTTGGGCTTTAAGGACTATAAGTACATAAATTATTGGGGAAGAATCCCGAAAGAACTTATTCGAAATGGAGCCACCATCTATTATGGCAATCAGGAAGCATGGGGAACCATTGAGTACAACGCCCAGGATGTAAAGGATAAAATTCTGCAGATCGCAAGGGAGACGGGCTGTGAAAAGGTAAACATCATAGCTCATTCCAAGGGAGGCTTAGATGCCCGTTACATGATCAGCAAGCTTGGTATGGAAGACTATGTTGCAACTCTCACAATGATTGCTGTGCCGAACCAGGGTTCTAGAATTATCGATTTTATATACATATTGCCAAAATGGTTTTATGGAACTGCGGGTAAGTTTATTGATAAGTATTTTAGGCTAATCGGAGATAAAAACCCGGACTTTTT
>JAUZPS010000628.1 GCA_030705945.1 Bacillota bacterium | reverse complement strand
TACGGGCTAATTGTAAATTACATATTTCAACGGTAGCGCTTATTTATTGCTTTATTATATTCAAACATTATTAATCTTACATTTAGCACAGCAAAATAAAGAACTGTTTTAGGTTGTTTCAAAAAATTCCTTGTTCAGGTTTATATGACGAAAACCTATTATATCAAGTTTTTGAAACGACCAGTTGCTAAGTTTTTTTGATACTACCTTAATGGTATTTTGCGATAGATAAATGTAAAAAGATTAATTTATTTATGGATTGGTAATATATTCATGTTTTTGTGAACTGTTTTTCATAAGTATTCCTACGTAGTAAAAAAGTTTGTTTCATTATATTTTGTGAAAACATCCTTTTGGATTGTTTTCAACACATAAAAATCTAAGGGGGAATTTTGATGAAAGAGTACACAAGCGATAAAATCAGAAATATTTGTATTATGGGTCATGGCGGTTCAGGGAAAACTACTCTTGCAGAAGCTATAATGTTCAACACCGGCGTTCTCGACCGGTTTGGAAAAGTTGCGGATGGAACTTCCACGTGTGATTACGACCCCGAGGAAATTAAGAGAAAAATATCTATTAACACAGCCATGGCTCCTTGTGAATGGAAGGATGTGAAGATTAACCTTATCGATACTCCTGGTTATTTCGATTTTGTTGGGGAAGTAAAACAGGGCATAAGGGTCTCAGACAGCGCGTTGATATTGACTCCAGCAAAGGGTAGTGTAGCGGTTGGAACTGAGAAGTCATGGGAGTACGCTCGTGAGCAGGGGATTCCCAAAATGCTTGTAATAAGTAAAATTGACGAAGAAAATGCTGACTTCTTCGGAGTCTTAGAACAAATGAAAAATATCTTTGGAAAGAGTGTTATCCCCTTACAATTACCCATTATTGAAGGGGATAAATTTATAGGTTACGTAGATGTAGTTGATGTTAAGGCAAAGAAGTTTGAAAAAGACAAATTAATTGATATTGCAGTTCCAGGGGCTCTATTAGAAAAGGTTAAGGAAATAAAGGATTCTATAAACGAGGCGGTAGCGGAGACAGATGAAGAACTTATGAACAAGTTTTTTGGAGGAGAGGACTTTACCCACGAAGAAATGCTCAAGGGCCTTAAGATAGGTATCCTGGATTGCTCCATTACTCCTGTGCTGTGTAACTCTGGGCTAAACAATTTGGGAATCCAGTTTCTGATGGATTCCATTCTTGAATATATGCCTTCTCCTGTTGAAAAAGGTGTTGTTAAAGCCAGAAAGTCGGATAGTGATAATATTGTTGATATTAAACAGGATGAAAAGGCTCCCTTATCAGTTATGGTATTTAAAACGATTGCAGACCCGTTTGTTGGTAAGATATCGATGCTTAGAGTTTATTCTGGCACTTTAAAAACAGATTCAACGGTATTTAATACTGGAGCTGAGAAAACTGAAAAAGTAGCCCAGTTATTTGTGATGAGGGGCAAGAAACATGTCGCTGTAGACAAATTGATAGCAGGAGATATTGGCGGAGTTGCAAAACTTCAATATACCAACACCAATGATACCCTTTGCGATGTTGGAAACCCTGTTATTCTGGATAAGATAACATTTCCGGAGCCTGCACTTTCATTAGCCGTAGAACCAAAGACTAAGGGCGATGAGGAAAAGATAGGCTTAGGGCTCCAAAAACTCCAGGATGAAGATCCGACTTTTAAAGTGTCTCTTAATACTGAAACTCATCAGACTATAATATCAGGCGTGGGCGAGCAGCATCTTGATGTTATTGTAAGCAAGCTTAAGGTAAAATTTAATGTATCGGTTAATATGACCGATCCTAAGGTTCCCTACAGGGAAACAATCAAGAAAAAGGTTAAGGTTGAAGGGAAACATAAAAAACAATCTGGTGGACACGGGCAGTACGGGCATGTTTGGATGGAATTTGATCATGGGGACAAAGAAGATCTTACTTTTGAAGAAAAAATATTTGGTGGATCGGTGCCTAGACAGTATTTTCCAGCAGTTGAAAAAGGCTTAAGAGAGAGTATATTAAGAGGAGTTCTAGCCGGATACCCTGTTGTAAACCTCAAGGCGACTTTAGTAGATGGTTCCTTCCACCCGGTAGACTCGTCTGAAATGGCGTTTAAAATTGCGGCTCACTTGGCTTATAAAAAAGGGCTGGAGCAGGCGGGATCGGTTCTGCTTGAACCTATTTGCCACGCCGAGGTGTATGTGCCCGAAAGCTATATGGGAGATATAATAGGAGATTTAAATAAAAGAAGAGGAAGGATACTTGGAATGAATCCTCAGGATGGAGGAATTCAGCAGGTGGTTGCGGAAGTTCCTCAAGCTGAAATGTTTAAGTATGCTACCGATCTGAGATCTATGACCCATGGCAGAGGCTATTTCAAGATCTGGTTTGAACGATATGAGGAAGCGCCTCCTGTTGTAAGCGCCAAAGTAATAGAGGAAGCAAAGAAAAATATGACGGAGACTGAACATTTTGAATAAGCAGTATAGCGTTTGTGTGATATTGGATTATTTTATGAATAAAAAAAGCTGCTGGGTCGATTAAAATCAATTAGCTTCTTACATTTATATATTGCAAAATACCGTTAAACCAGTTGTTATTCTGGTCAGCTGAATGTAAGATTAATAATGATTTTAATATAAATTAAAAACGATTAACAATAATGATAGGTAGAGCGCAAAGTAACTTTGCGTGTTCTGCCTATTATTTTTTGTATCGAAATCAATATACTAAAAATAATATTATTGAAATAAATCAACTTTAATGGAACAAATTAGAGCTTAATGCGTCAAATAAATTATAAAATTCAAAATGCTCTTTAAGG
>JAUZPS010000627.1 GCA_030705945.1 Bacillota bacterium | reverse complement strand
TCGCTTAGCGCATAATTTATTGCGCTCCTTTTGGGCGAACTATCCATGCCCACAACCGCATCACGTTTTTTTTCGTTAGATATATTTAATGAACGCATAAAATCCACTTTCCATAACTTATGGATGAAAAACTAATTGCTTAAGGCGTTTCAAAAACTCCCTTATGTACCAATCTACATCATACTGAAATCAATGCCGAGCTCTTCTGAAATTTCTTCATCTTCCTCATCTTCTTCGAGGTATCCGATATTCTCTAGGCCAACCATCGGGAAATCACAGAATGCGCCAACCAACACGAAAGCCCTGCCTTCATTTTCCAGAATAAAAGCCTGGTTCCCCTCATAGCCTTCACGGTAATTGAAAGTGAAAGTATAAATTTTATCTGATATTTGTTTTAAGAAATCGGGATTTTCTTCTGATCCGCAAAGCTCATATACAGTGTTAATCTGATAGTCGAGGAATTCTTCTATGGTAACCGTCTCTTTGAGCTCTATTTCTACTGAAAAGCTTGAAGGTAAAATACTTGCAGGATTTCCGTCGCTATCGACGGCTAATAGAGAGGATCTGTCAACCCATTCTTTTGAGCCGTTCAATATTCCCAATCCAATACAACCCCTTGGTATTATTGCAGTTCCGGACTCATCTACGCTTACTAATTTACATTCGTTTCCTTCATCATCTAAGGCAATTGTTTCAGTCCACCCGTAAATCTTTTTCCTGTCAACTTTTTCCGGACAAAATGAATAATTCCCATCTCCCAATTTAAATTGAAGTTCTCTTGCCATAACCTGCCCCCTTTAATTATTAGTGTTTGTAATAAGATATTTATGAATTATATCAACTCTTATATTCAATATTTGATATAATTTTATCAGTCTATATTAACATATGCAAATGAATATCGGCTAAATTACAGACTTGAGCCATATAAAAACTTGTATTAAAATAGAATAATATAGATACCGTTAACGGTTGATACTACATTAAAGATGCAAAAGATTATATAAAATACCGGATTAAAAAGCGAGGAAGTTTTATGAACATTCAGATATTTTCACTAAAAAAGAATTTTGATACCCAAAAAGCTGAGCGTTACTTTAAGGAAAGAAAAATTAGTTATCAGCTTATTGATCTTGCCAAATACGGTCTTAGCAAGGGTGAATTTGAAAGTGTTAAAGCCTCTGTTGGTCTTGCGGAATTAATCAATACCGAATGCAAAGAGTATACTGCTCTTAACATGCAGCGACTTGGCGTTGGTAAAGTTGCGGAAGAGGTTCTCTTTAAAAATCCTAAGCTTTATAAATCGCCCATCGTCAGGAACGGCAAGCAAGCTACTGTTGGATATAAGCCGGATGTTTGGAAGGAATGGGTCTAAAAAAACAAATCAAGCCCCGTCAATCTGCTCCTTAACTCCGCCATAATATCCCTCTCCTCTTCCCTCGCTGCTGCTTCAAAAGTAACCGAAAACCTAAGACAAGCTCCTGCGTCATCCCATGGAATCACAGATATCATAGCCTTTTCCATCAAATATTCAGCAGCAGCTTGAGCGCTGCAGAAAACTGTTTTGCCAGCTCCTTTAGGCGCCTTCACATAGCAATAGAACGAACCTTTTGGTTTTTTTGCTTCAAAGCCAGCCGACTTAAGCGTTTCTACCAATAAATCCAACCGTCTGGAATACTTTTTACAGGTTTCTTCAGTAATTTCGGGATGGTTCATCGCATATATACCTGCTTTCAGTATGGCTCTGAACTGGCCTGAATCCGTATTGTCCTTTATGGCGCCATAAGCTTCGATTATTTTGGAATTTCCAGCAACAAACGCAGCTCTCCATCCTGTCATATTAAAGGCTTTTGATAGTGAAAACACTTCCACCCCTACATCCATAGCTCCATCTACAGATAAAAAGCTTAGTGGCTCCTGCCCGTCATATGTCAATGCTCCGTAAGCGGCATCCGAAACAACAGCAATTTTATTTTTATACGCAAATTCTACTGTTCTTTCATAAAACTCTTTAGTCGCCACTTGTCCCGTCGGGTTATTGGGGTAATTAATATACAGTAATTTTGCTTTCTCCAAAACCGAGTCAGGAATGCCATTATAGTCAGGATAGAAATTATTATCGTAAGTCAAATTCAAATTATATACCTCACCGCCAAAATATTTTGTCCAGGTAGATATTATGGGATACCCCGGAGTCGTAGCAAGGCATATATCGCCATGATTGATAAAAACTGCAGGAAGCATAGCCATGATAGGCTTTGAGCCGATACCATGCAGCAGATTTTCTGAAGCTTCGATATTATCAAGTTTAAATACCTTTCTTAAATATTTGGCAGCAGTTTCATAAAATTCAGGAATCCCATTATCCGAATAAAATCTGTTTTCAGGCTTACCCGCTTCTTTACTCAGTATATCAACAATTTCGGGTATTGCTGGTGTATCCGGCTCTCCGACACCCAAATCAATTAATTTCATTCCTGCGTTTAACGCCAGAGCCCTTTCTTTTGCTTTTTTTATTAAAGCGAATTTGTAAGCCCCTTTGTTATCGCCAAAGCCTATTCCACCAATGCGATCAGAGAAATTTTCCATTATAAAGTCCATAATATCCCCCCATTTCACAGCATCCGCCGCAAATATTATATATATAATAAACCAACCTATATGATTATCGCTCTTTCTAAGTGTTTATGAATTGCGACCTCTATAGATAAGGTATATAAAAAGCACTATTAATCTTACATTTGACGGAGCAAAATAACGAACGCTTTAACGTTATTTTGTGATAGGCAAATGTAAAAGATTAATTGCTTTTTATATAGTATCAAAAAATAAACTGGTCAACTGGGAGTT
>JAUZPS010000626.1 GCA_030705945.1 Bacillota bacterium | reverse complement strand
AAGTGTTGGAAAAATGGCGGTAATAAAACTGCCTGCCAAAGCAGCCTTTTTTGATCCACCTATTTCACAAATGAGCTTGTAAACAAAGTAAACAGTTAAAAACCCGAAAAACACATTAATGTATTGAGCAATAAATGGAGTTCTGCCTGTGAAATAATAGATAATTCCGACAAACTTAGAATAAAGATAAGCTCCTGGCGTGGCCGGCGGAACAGTATCGTTGTTCCATGCCTGAGCAATACTCCACCCCATATCCTCAAATACAACAGCGTCAGCCCCAGTATCCGGTAACGGTGATATAAAAGAGTTGGTAATAGCTAAAACCAGACGTGTTATAAATGCTAGGTACATGATTATAACAAGACTTGTTTCCTTTTTTTTGATAAGTCCCAATAATATAAACGAAATGCTTAAAATTATAATCATGGAACTGACCAAGTCAGTTCCGCGCATAGCCGAGGAGAAGCCTATAAATAAGCTCACAGGAAGTAGTAACAGCATCATAACCGATATTTTTTTTATATCAAATGTCATTTCCTTGGCCATCTTAATTTATGTTCTCCTAATTTGCTTATGTAAAATCTTTTTCACGATTTATATAATCGTTAGGTTTTATATCTATTTTAAATTCCTGAGCTTTTTACTGAAAAGTCCGTGCATTAAGCCCTTAATGATTAACTTAAGTTTTGTTAAACGCTTATGTTCAAACAAGCACATAAGTATTAAGGACTTAAGTCTGCAGAACGAAGTATCCCAAACCCATGCCGGCTCTTTAAAAAGATACTCCTTAATAAGAACCGTATGGTTTCTGGTCATATAATAACGTCTTAACGGAGAATGGTTTGAGGTCCCTGTCTTCCTCCACAGAAACTTATGCATAGTCGCTGAACCGAGACTATGCCTCATAACTTCCTTCATCGAAAGGATAACCTTATAACCTTTTTGTTTAGCCCTCAAGCAGAACTCATCATCAACATGGTCAATAAAGAAATCCTCTCTAAAAGGTCCTAGCTCATCAATAACCCTGATAGGTATGAGACTCCCTGAGGTTATTACTGTAAGAATTTCTACCCAAAGACTGTTTTTATCATAATATTCCCCATACACGTTTTGTTTGGTGTAAGTGTCCGTATAATTTGACCCTATAACTGCAATTTTATCCTTTTGAGGATACTTTGTATAGACCTGGAGAAGACTTTCTGTAATATTATCCTCAACCACAGTGTCCTGATCAAACAAAAGAACAAATTCGAATCCATTGGATTTTGCCCAACTGATTCCTTGGTTTAATGCTTTTGCAATTCCCAGATTATCATCATTTTCTATTAAAGCGCAGTCAGGCTGTGTTGAAACAATTCTTCTTAACATATCTTTTTTTTCCACGGATGAATTGTTATCAACGATTACAACTTTACCTGCTTGTTTTAAAGTTTTCAACACACGAGTCTCAAACTTTTCATCAGGATGAAAAGTCACAATTATAGCGCAAATATTTTTTTTGAATAATTCAAGGTCAGACATATTTTCCCTTTCATAAATTATTCTGATATACATTTAACTTTTTACTGTTAATCAGTTAACTTTCAATTGAGTAGCAAATCCTTAGCAGCGCTTAAAAACCCATTAGCGTATCTGTGATATTGAAGCGTCACTAGATTTTTCATGACTTTTGAAAACCTTTTATACTTTGCATTAGGCATGTCTGATCTCCATTTAAGATAGTCAACCCTTTGCCCTGTCATTTTAACGAGTTTATCGCTGATTTGAGCTTCACTGCTCAACTGAAGCAATTTATTATACGCAGCCAAGTAATGTTCATATTCCTTTTTATAGTACATTTTATTGTCTCTTAACGCCATTTCCATACTGAAGCTTTCGTTTTTTATACCGCCAACCTGTTGATTTGAATGCTGTCTATAATTTATTAAGGGTTCCTCAATAAACCTTATATCTTCAAATAATGCAATAACAAATGTTATCCATGCGTCATGAAACCAATTCTTGGGAATCGGAAAAATTCTATCCTTATAAACACTCTTAAAAGCCATTGTCGCTCCTGTTGCCACATTATGCTTTAATAGCGTTTTAATTGGATTTCCGTTTACTATATTTCGCTTTTCCTTTTCTGTAAAAAAGGTTGATTCCCACATATTATAACCCAAGGGATTTAAATTTTCATCAACAATATTTGCATCTGTAAATACAACACCAGTTATATCTGATAAAGAGAACATATACATTATTTTTTTCAGTTTCTCAGGCAGCCATACATCATCCTGATCACAAAGAGCAATTATTTCGTGATTGCAAAGATCAATACACTTTTCAAAATTCTTAGTTGAGCCCAAATTTTTCTCGTTTTTATAAATACGCACTTTAAATGGGCTTATTTCACTAAACTTATCTAGTATACAAAGGGTTCTGTCTTTTGAACAATCATCGCATACTACCAGTTCCTCAGGTAAAACGCTCTGATTAGCAATACTTTCAAGTTGTTTTTCCAGATACTTTTCTCCATTATATGTGCACATTGCTACTGAAATTTTTTGAGGCATACATTACTCCTGTTTAAACAGATTTATATTATTTTTTCTTAATCTGTATATTGTAAGAGCTACCACCAGAGCCTCTATTGATAATACTGAAAAAGCCGCTCCTTCAATACTGAAGAAATATATCAAAACTATCATTGCCGCCATGCCGATTAAGCTTGTAGCAATATAGATCCTTGAGTATTCTTTCTTCAATCCCAGAGAAAGTAAGCATTGTACTGTTACTATATTCCCAAACAGCACCATTAAAGGCGTAAAGGCCAATATCCTAAGAACCGGAACGGATTGATCATAACCTT
>JAUZPS010000625.1 GCA_030705945.1 Bacillota bacterium | reverse complement strand
GAGCCTCGACACCCACTTCGACCCATATATCAACACCTACTTCGACGCCAACACCTGTGAGCAGTGTTGACTTAAACCATGACGGAGCTATAAACATGGCGGATGTAATACTTTTAGCTAGCAGGTTCAATACAGTTGAGGGAAGTTCTGGGTATAATGACGCGTACGACTTGAATAAAGATAAAGCCATAAACATGGCTGATGTAATACTGATTGCGGCTAAATTTAACACTATTGTCTAAATTATAGATATCCATCTGTATAGTTTTATATAAGTTTGCTTTGTGAGTCTGGCTACATACATATATATAACTAGAGATCATAAATTAAAATTACAATTGGGGGCTTAAGCATGAGAAGTAAAATATTTATAATAATTTCTATTATGTTGATTATGGCTTTTGATATCACACCGTGTTTTGCAGACAATCCCGTCATACAAAATATTTATACCGCTGATCCTGCTCCAATGGTATACAATGGTACGGTATACTTGTATGTCGGGCATGACGAAGACGTTGGCACTGACTCTAAAATTATAATGAAGGATTGGAGATGTTATTCCTCTGTCGATATGCAAAATTGGACGGATCATGGGGTGGTATTGTCTGTCACTTCCTTCAAATGGGCAGTGCAGACTCAAGATGCCAATGCTGGACAAGTTATTTATCGCAATGGCAAGTTTTATTTTTACGCGCCGGTTCAGGATACGCAAAATGGTGGAATCGCCATTGGAGTTGCTGTTTCAAACAGCCCCACGGGTCCTTTTACGGATGCTCTTGGGAAGCCCCTTGTTACTTTTAGTATGACTAACTTTTCCGGTTATGCAACCCATGGATGGAGAAATCTTGATCCCACAGTATATATTGATGATAATGGGCAGGCTTATCTGTATTGGGGCAACGGTGGCTGCTATTGGGCAAAGCTTAACAGTGATATGATTTCTTTAAACGGTTCTGTTAATTATTTTCAATTAACCAGCGCGGCGTTCGGACCAAGCTACACAGAAGGTCCTTGGTTATACAAGCGCAGCGGATTATATTATCTTGCATTTTCAGCCGGATTCCCGGAAGCAATTTCTTATTCAACAAGCGCCAGCCCTACAGGACCTTGGACTTATCGGGGTGTGATCATGCCTGTATCGTCCGGCAACAATGGGAACCATACGGGAATAATCGATTATAATGGGAGTTCATACATTTTCTATTTTAAGGTTGGTTTACCGGGCGGTAGCAACAACAGACGTTCAGTATGCGCAGAGAAATTTACTTATAACGCCGATGGAACCATTCCAAAAGTTCCAATGACTACTGAGGGTCCGCCTCAGGTTGGTACTTTAAACCCATATGTCTCAACTGAGGCTGAAACAATTTGCTGGGAAACAGGTATTGAAACAGAAAAATGCAGTGAGGGCGGAATGGATGTTTGCAATATTGAAAACGGAGACTATATAAAGGTAAAGGGTGTTAATTTTGGTACCGGCGCAACATCCTTTGACGCAAGAGTAGCCTCGGCAGCAAGTGGGGGAAACATAGAATTGCGTCTTGACAGCCTGACTGGGAAACTGGTTGGAACCTGCGCTGTTTCGGGCACTGGCGGCAGTCAGACTTGGGCTGCCAAATCCTGTACTATAAGCGGCGCTACGGGAACACATGATTTATATCTGAAATTTACGGGAGGCAGTGGCAGCAGTCTCTTTAATTTGAACTGGTGGAAATTTAATTCCAGCTCTGCAAGCCCAACATCAACACCAACACCAACCCCAACGCCAACGCGTGTATCATCACCAACATCAACGCCAACTCGTTCTTCATCACCTACTCTAACACCGACACCTGTGAAAAGTGTTGATATAGATCATAATGGTGTTGTAAATATGTCGGATGTTATACTTGTGGCTAAGGCGTTTAATACTGTCAGCGGAAATGTCGGTTTCGTTGACGCATGTGATTTGAATAATGACGGAGCAGTGAACATGGCAGATGTAATAATGATTGCTGCTAAATTTAACACAATGGTCTAAATAGAATTCCAAGTCAAAGAATTATAATTAAAAGAATTATAAATAAAAGAATCTTAGAGGTATTTACCAAAAGGTAAATACCTCATAAAGAAAATATAATTAGGAGGTTTTAGTTATGGTTAGGAAGTTTCTAAGTGTTTTATTAATCGGTCTGCTGCTTATAACATTCCTGAATGTTACAGCAATGACCACATCAGCGGCGATGGCGCCAACCCTGCCGCCATCAGGATTTGATCAAGTCCGCAGCAGCATTCCACACGGTCAGGTCGTAAGCATCACTTATCAGTCCAAGGCGACAAACAGCCAGCGGCCGGCGAGGATTTACCTGCCACCGGGATATTCAACAAGCAATAAATACAGCGTAGACTATTTATTCCACGGCATCGGAGGAAAGGAGACCGACTGGACTACTGGCGGCGGCAACGCCAATGTTATCGCCGATAATCTTATTGCCGATGGAAAAATCAAGCCATCGATCATTGTAATGCCAAATTGTAACGCAGAATTGCCTGGAGATGCGACCAATTACGGTTATGAACGCTTTACAGACGATCTACTCAACAGCATTATACCTTACATTGAATCACACTATTCCGTTTATACAGACCGCCTCCACAGGGCAATATCAGGCCTATCAATGGGCGGCGGGCAAACATTCAATATCGGGTTGCCACATGTGGATCTTTTCCCGTACGTCGGCGCCTTTTCCGCGGCTCCCAACACCTATTCCAATTCCAAGTTATTTCCCGATGGAGGAACTGCAGTCAAGCAGCAGTTGAAGCTTCTGTTTATTTCCTACGGAACCAATGACAACCATATAACTTTTGGCACAGG
>JAUZPS010000624.1 GCA_030705945.1 Bacillota bacterium | reverse complement strand
CTCCTACCGTGCTTTGTAGTTTGTCTTCTCCCCAATAGATATTTACCCATGTGGAGGAGGTCGCACCCCACTTTTCATTACTATTTGTGCCGCTAGCGACAGCGGCGGAATGGAGATTTTTTATGGACAAAGAAAACATGAAAGAGGAAAAAGAATATCTATACAGTGTAAATGAATTGCTTCAATACCTGCTGAAAGTTGAAATTGATAAACTTTCCGGAATAAAAAAAGAGGTCATATCCTTCCGTAAAGATATGTGGGAAAATTCTATACATTATACAAATGACTTTGATAGATTGACTGAAATGAACCAGTATCTGCAGCAGGAACATATCAGAACAGCAGAATATGAAAGCGCTCGAAAAAATGTTGAAATGTTCAAAACACTGATAGAAAGTCCTTACTTCGGAAGGGTTGACTTTATTGAAAAGGGTGAGGAAGAAGTTGAAAAAGTATATATAGGCAAAGGCAACATAACTGATCCAAAGACCGGAAGAATCTATGTATATGACTGGAGAGCGCCAATATCCAGTATGTATTACAGATTTGAACATGGGAAAGCTTCCTTCAAAGCTCCTTTCGGAGAGATTGAAGGAGAGATTACTCTTAAGAGGCAGTATAAAATTGTTGAGGCTAACCTTAAATACTTTTTTGATTGCAGTATTCAAATAAGCGACGAGATCCTCCAGGATGTTTTGGGCAGCAATTCGTCTACAAAAATGAGGAGCATCATAGAAACCATACAGAAAGAACAGGACATGGTTATACGCGATTCAGATAATGATTTATTAATCGTGCAGGGAGTTGCCGGCAGCGGTAAAACATCAATTGCGCTTCATAGAATAGCGTTCTTATTATATGAGGGCTTGAATACAAAGCTATCCTCCAACAACATTCTGATATTATCTCCGAATGACGCTTTTAACAACTATATCAGCCATGTATTGCCGGAGCTGGGCGAAGAAAACGTTGAGAGGACAACTATGGAGGCAATTGTATCAGATTGTCTTAAAAATGAAATGGCTAAGTATAATCTTGAATTTGCGGGCAGAAATAGGCAATTGGAGCAATGTATCGGGGGACGATCCAAGTTAGAGGGAGAAAAAGTATCCAGGTGGGTAGAGTTTAAAAACTCCGATACCTTCAAAGAAATTATTGATAGGTACTTAAGACTTTATGAACGCAAATTAATACAGTTTGAGGATGTTTATTACGGTTGTAAATTAATAATGAGTAAGAGTGAACTAAAATCCTCATTTTTGAATAATAAAACAGGAGTACCTGTGGCAAAACGGCTGGAAAGGTTAAAAAACCGATTGCTGGATATGATTGTGGAGTTGAGAAAAGACCGACTTTATAAGCTTGAGAAGATTACGCAAAGAAGCGAAGGACATGAGTTTGAGATCAAATCTTTCGCAAGGCTTCTTCTTATGAAGGACAGCAAAGCATTTGAAACAAGGATCAATAAATTTACAGAGCTTGATGTCTTTTTTATGTACAAAAACTTGTTTAAGAGCAAAGAACAATTTTATAAAATAGCGAAAGGACTTTCTTTGCCGGATGATATTGATGAAATAATTGAGCACTCGTATAAAGACATGGCGTTTAAAAAAGTTCACTATGAAGACTTAACCGCAATTGCTTATATGAAGCTTAGGGTATTTGGAAACGAAATAAAGGATTCTATCCGGCAGGTTGTTATAGATGAGGTACAGGATTATTATCCGATACAGATTGCCATAATTAAAGAATTATATCTAGAGGCGAGATTTACTGTCGTGGGTGATATCGCTCAGACTATTGAGAAGAACAGCGAGGTTTCAATTTATGATTCTATCTCCAAAATACTAGATAAAAAGAAGGCCATCCGGCTTTCTTTAAATAAGAGTTATCGTTCATCCTACGAGATAAACGAATTTGCAAAAAAAATCTACAATTTGAATACTGAATGCATATCTTTTCCAAGGTTTGAGGAGGCGCCGGAAGTTGTGTCGGCGATAAACGAGGAAGGTCTTATCGATATTCTGCTTGTAAAAATGCAAAGGTACCTTGAAGAAGGATTTGAGACTTTGGTTATATTATGTAAAACAATGAAACAGTCGGAGCTATTGTATGGCAGAATAAAGGACAGAATAAAGATCCGAATTGTTAATGGGAATGAAGAAGAGGCTGATAAAGGGTGTATGATTATGCCCATCTACGCGGCAAAGGGTTTGGAATTTGACGCCGTGCTGGTTTATGGAACTGATGATTTTAACTTTTGCTCCGAGATGGACAGAAGACTTTTATATATTGCCTGTACAAGGGCTCTTCACAGACTTAGCCTTTATTATGAAGGCGAGAAAAGCAGATTTTTAAATGGGGTAATTTAGGTTTAATGGTTATTGGACAATACTATTTTTGAATATATTAGCAATATCTTTGAGTTATTCGTAACGATTGGAGAGCTAATATGAATTCAGATGAGTATTGTGATGAAATCAAATTTGACGAAGAAAGTCAATATAAATTAGGGGATACAGTTTATATAGTAAAGCATAATTATCTAGACGAGAAAAAATTAATTGAAATGCTGTCGGATCTGATCATCAGAAAAGAAATCATGGAAAAAGCGAATGAGTTTAAATAAAGGTACTTGCTATATAAAAAGCACTATTAATCTTACATTTGACGGAGCAAAATAACGAACGCTTTAAGGTTATTTTGCGATAGGCAAATGTAAAAGATTAATTGCTTTTTATATATATAAGTTGCGAAAAAGATTTTACATTAAAAATGCAGTTAGGTAGTATCAAAAAAAGCTTAGCAACTGGTCGTTTTAAAAACTTGATATAATGGGTTTTCGCCATATAAACTTGAACAAGAAACTTTTTGAAACGCCCT
>JAUZPS010000623.1 GCA_030705945.1 Bacillota bacterium | reverse complement strand
ACTTCCAGTTCCCTTTTCTCCATCACCGAAATCCCAATCATAACTTGAAATACTTCCATCCGGATCACTTGATTTTAATGTAACATCAGTAGAATTTACTGCATCGAAGTTCACAGTTTGTCCTTGATTTGGTCTGTCAGGTGAATAATCAAAGCAAGATTTGGGAGGAATAGCTCCCTGAGGCCAATCAATTGAGTCTACATAAATAGTAAATTTACCGATTCCGTTAGTTTTGATTTGCGCTCCAATTTGGCATGGCAACGTAGGATCGGTAGTGGCAGGCAATGTTACGGTAAATTCAGTCCATCCATCCTTATTTACAGACCCATAATCCTTCCAGTCTGCATTCCATAAAGCTAGAGACCAGCTTGAATTATGAGGCATTATATAAGGTTGGATCTCTGATATTGGAGCTCCTGAAGGAATCCATAGACGGTAAACCATTTTTGTTCCAGGTTTTAAAGAGGTTCCCATATCCTTTCTGAATTCATACATTCCTGCAGCAGTTGAATCGATATCCCACTTCATTGAGTTATTTCCACTATATGCTTTGGTTGTAGTATTAGTTATAACAGATGAAGTGTTGTTTGTAGCAAACCCATGGACTGTTCCATCTTCAAACCCATAATAGGATTTATCAACGCTACCCCCTCCAGTGTTTAAAGGCACAGAAACTGTTTGAGTAAAAGTGCCGCTTAGACCTGAATTATCTGTAACTGTAAGTTTAACCGCATAATTTCCTGTATTGGAATACTGGTGTTTTGTGTTTGGACCTGTAGCTGTGGTTCCATCACCAAAGTCCCATGAATAATTAGCTATTGAACCATCAATATCATAGGATGCTAAAGCATAGAAGTTTGCTGTTTCGCCAGTATTTATAACATTGGGCCAAACTGTAAACGTCCCAACTGGAGAATTATTACCTGTTGATGGTGTAGGTGTTACTGGACTTATGATCTGATTAAAGCACTTTGCAAGAATAATGATATCCGCCATGTTTATTGATTGGTCCTTGTTTAAGTCATATTCCTGTTTATACTCCTTATCACCCATGCTTGTGTTAAATGATTTTGCTATTAAAACCACATCTGACATATTAATAACATTGTCTTTGTTAAGATCTGCATCTGCAATTTGAAATTCACTTTCTATTAGCGCGTTAACTTGTATGCCGAACAATGATACACTCAGAATTATTTGTAAACATAATAAAAATATAAATATCTTTCTACTCATATATACCCCCTAAATTTATCTCTTATTTACCTACCTCAGCGATTTGGTTTCCATTGAATTCGTATTATATGGAAATAGATTGAAAGTAATTAATCTTTTATACTTGTCCATCATGTAAAATGTTTATTCAAAATATATAGATTAATCATGATTTTAATATGGACAAAACTTAGTTACACTTCCCCCTTTCTTATAAAAAATAGATTTTTTAATTCTAACTTTCGCCTCTTTCCCAGTCTAATACTACTATCAAATAGATCAGTTATGAATTTAACAACAAATACCAAATCATAAAATTACACCAATTTGTTTTGATGATTAAATTCACTTTTTCACCAAATATAAAAAACATTTTATTTATAAAATATTTTTTGTCATAGTTTTGTACATAAAATAATTACGAACCCTTATAACTTTTTTGTATACGAGCTTTAAATTTTTAAAACGGGAAGTAATTTTTCAATCATGCCTTAATAAAAATGATTAAAATATAAGGAATAAAGCTTTTTCATTTATATACCGAAAATACTGTTGAATCCTTTGTTGCCTTATTTTGATTAACTGCATTTTTAATGTAAAATCTTTTTCGTAACTTATATATATAAAAAGCACTATTAATCTTACATTTGACGGAGCAAAATAACGAACGCTTTAACGTTATTTTGTGATAGGCAAATGTAAAAGATTAATTGCTTTTTATATAGTTGTTAATTAAATAAATTTATAAAATAATGATACATAAACTTATTTTACGGTTGGGTATCTATAAACAGGAGGAATTGAAATGATTAGTGAAAGAATGCAGCAAAAACTAAATGAGCAAATACAAAAGGAATTTTTCTCTGCTTATTTATATCTTTCAATGGAAACTTATTTTACTTCTCAGAATTTAAGCGGATTTGCAAATTTCTTCAGGGTACAGGCGCAGGAAGAACGGGATCATGCCATGATGTTTTTTAACTATGTAACTCATGTTGGAGGCAAGGTAAAGCTTGGACAGATTGATGAACCTAAATCTGATTTTGAGTCCATAGAGGAAGTAATAAGGATGTCCTTAGAACATGAGCAATTTGTTACTAAATCAATCTATAGCATTGTTGATCTTGCGTTAGAGGAAAAGGACCACAAAACAAACGCATTTTTGCAATGGTTTGTAACCGAGCAAGCTGAAGAAGAATCAACAGCGGAAAGTAATCTAAACAAAGTGAAATTAATTGGAAATGATGGAAGAGGAATCCTGATGCTTGATGCTGAAATGGCTCAAAGGGTTTATAGTCCACCGCCTGCAGCTCAAATGAAATAAGGATTGGAATTACACGGTAGGCATTATCAAAAAACTTACTACCTATATTACAAGTGATTAATCTTTTACATTTTCCTATCACATATAACGTTAAAGTGTTCGCTATTTTGTGATAGGAAAATGTAAGTTTAATAGCGCTTTTAACCTATATATTTTGCAATAAACATTTTACATTCATTTTTTATATTGCAAAATATATAGAAAAAGAGCAAATGGACTGATTTATTAAACAGTCCATTTGCTTTAAGAATTAATTTTATTGTTAAAGTGTAGAAGTTTTTAATTTAGGTAGTATCAAAAAGAAAACTTAGCAACTGGTCGTTTCAAAAACTTGATATAATGGGTTTT
>JAUZPS010000622.1 GCA_030705945.1 Bacillota bacterium | reverse complement strand
CAATTAATCTAAAAGATGTTATAATTATTGCAAAATATTTTAATAAAGTATCAAGCGACTATCCAAATGTTTAATATATTGTACTGATGATTACTATAATTACTTTAAGAAATTTAATTTTCTATAAAAATGTTTACATAAAAATGCTTGCATAATCATACTAACAACTGTGGAACACGCCAAATTAGGCTGTTTCACAGTTGTTTGCTTTTATGAACGCATATTTATAAGAAATGATTCAGATATTTATTATATAAATTTAGTATTAGGGGATAGTATGGACGGATTGTGCTTATATAACTTTAAGAATATGAAGCTTGAAATGATGCCAAATTTATAGTATAATATTATTAGGATAAAAGCGCTGAAAATTTAGTATTTAGCTGATCGTAAAAGTTAATGATTTAAATGTATTCTGCGCTGAAAAAATGTAAAATATTGTTTTAACTCTTTCTAAAACATATAATCTTTTAATTTTCTGACCAATTTTCAATTTTTAATTTTCACTTCTTAAAAAAATTACAAACTATTTTACTTAAGATAAGTCTTAGAAAATTACATTTGATTTGCTTATTTTTATTTAAATTTAATGTTGATATAAATTGATGTTAATTTTTAATCTCATCATGTTATACGTTATCCAAATATAAAACGCGAAAGATTTTATATTTTCAAATGAGGGTAAAGCGCCGTCATTTGCAATCATATCATGCTGTTCACAATATATAAATCAAGGTTTTACAACTAAGATGCAATCAAAGCTATCTTCAAGTATTTAAAACATAATTTCAATGAATTATTAATGACCACCCCGTTATAGTTTACTGATAAGTTATAAAGATGAAGGAGGAATATTTAAATGTTAAAAATGAAGATGAAAAAAATAAGTATTCTAACTATTATGGTGTTTGTCGCAGCTAATGTTTTTCTGGCTCAAAGTCTTTACGCAGTGAATATTGGTGATAATTTCAAAACTGCTAAGAGAATAAACATTGGTGAAATGATTAGTGGTGAGATTAGCAAGGCAGGAGAAATGGACTACTATGTGTTTACCGCCAAAACAACCGGCGCATACACAATAAGAACAACCGGCGATATAGATACCTTTGGAACTCTTTATGACAGCAGTTTTAAAGAGTTAAAGACTAATGACGAAGGTGATTCGGGTACAGATAATTTCAGTATTTCATCGAAACTGGAAGAAAACAAAACCTATTATATATCAGTCAGGCACTACGAACCATACAGCACTGGCAAATATACCTTGAGTGTTGTAAAAAGCGACTTCTTAATTGAATCATTTAATGAGAATACTGATGGTGAGATACAGGCAAATATTGTAGTGTATAATGTAACCAAGGTACCTGTTGATCTTTCTAAACTTGCTCTCAGATATTATTACACAAAGGATAGTGATTTACCTCAAAAATTCAGCTGTGAATATGCTAGCAGCGGTGAAACAAATGTTACTGGAAAAATTGAAAATGTTAAAGTTAAAACAAAATATGCCGATACATATGTTGAAATCAGATTCAATGACAAAGCAGGGGTTATTGAGCCAGGCTTATATACTGAACTTAAAATAGTGATTGGCAATGCAAAGAACAGCCATTACAGTATGCAAAATGACTGGTCTTTCAACCCAAAAGCTCAGGAGTTTACAATTACAAATAATATTACCGCATATTTGAATGGAACCTTAAATTGGGGAATTGAACCGACTAATTTACAAAATGCGGTTAAGTAATTTTATTTGGATGATAAGCAAACTTATATAAACTTTGCAGTACAATATCTATAATAAAAACATGTTTGCCTGGCCGTTAAACATATGATAGATCTCAGGAGGAAGAAATTATGAGTGATATGCAGGTTGTGTTGTTTAATTTAAATGGTATTGCTTGCGGAGCATTATCTTCTCAGGTACAGGAGATCGTCAGGCATCAGGAAGTCAATAAAGTACCCAATATGCCAAAATTTATTGATGGAATAATAAATTTAAGAGGAAAAGTAGTGCCGATTGTCAATTTGAATAAACGCTTCAATGTGGGTGAGACGCCAATTACGAAGAAAACAAAAATAATAATCACTATAATTGATAATTCATATATAGGTTATCTGGTTAATGAGGTTTCTGAAATAACTAAGTTTTCTGATAAAAATGTGGAATCTCCATCAGAAATCTTAAAGAGAATCAATAACACTTATATTAAATGTGTGGGAATTAAAGATGAAAAGTTGACTTTGATATTGGATCTTACAGCTATATTAAATGACAGCGAATTAGAACTTCTGGATAATAAGGCATTATGCGTTTAGGAATGTTAAAAGAATTTTGAATATTTTGTTATATGTTTCGTGATAAACATTTTACACTAACTTTTAAAATCACGAAATATATACCTTGATTTATTGCAGAATATATAGATTGCGGATATCTGGTAAAAAACAGGTATCCGCAATTTTATTATTAAGAAAATCCTTCTGCTATGAAATTATCCTAAGAAAAGTCGCGCGCAATTAAGAACATTGCATACGACTTTTTTTGCAGTAAAAAAGCAGTTAATTCGCAGTGAAAAAGCCAGCATTATCAATTAAAGCGAAATTATAATAATAGGTGACATAATTTATTTACTCAGAAAGCAGCTTAACAAAAATTATTGCTATATTTAAATCAAATTTTAATCTTGTTTTAGCAGAGCAGAATTGCAAAATTTTTAGCGGAGTTTTGTGATAGCTGAAATGTAAAGGATTTATTTGTTTTAAATTAGTTTTGAATGGAGGTGGAATAAAGATGCTATATAAAAAGCAATTAATCTTTTACATTTGCCTATAACAAAATAACGTTAAAGCGTTCGTTATTTTGCTCCGTCAAATGTAAGATTAAT
>JAUZPS010000621.1 GCA_030705945.1 Bacillota bacterium | reverse complement strand
TTTTACATCCATTTTTTATATTGCAAAATATATACATTGATTCATAAGTTGCGAAAAGTTCAGCTTTGATAGTAAAATTCAGACGTATTAACTGCATTTTTAATGTAAAATGTTTATTACGAAACTGATAGAAGAGAGATATGAAAAATGCTATTATTTAAGGTAGTATCAAAAAATAAACTGGTCAACTGGGAGTTCCAAAAACTTGATATAATGAGTTTTCATCAAACAAAACTTGAACAAGGAATTTTTTGAAACTCCCTAATTAAAAGTCTAAAGTGTTTTTAATAATATATATGCCGAACTGTAAAGCTTTATATAATTTCGTTTTATGGGTCTAACCACGCTTCATTGCTTGCCCAATCAACCAAGGATAAACCCTTTTGTTGCATTGCGCGCAATAATTATAGACCAAGTTTAAGTTCGATATATATAAGAACGGGTGTGACTTAATATGGGAAAATGTACTGATATTTGGAATAAAATCAAAAAACATCATGAGGACGAACTGAGGATGCATGCTGAATTTCACAGGCAGCATACACTTAGGAAATTTTATACACATTCATTTAAGGACCATATGCAATCCCATAAACAGATTGAGGAATGTGAAAATTTGCATGCCGAATTCCACAGACAGGAATATGAACTTCGAAAGCGCCTCAGAGAATTTCGCAGGAGTAAGTCAGAATTTCACAAAATGCATAGGCATGTGAGGCTTTCACCTTTCATAATTCTTATATTCAACCTTCTTATATGGTATTTGATATTCAAATATGCAGGAATAAAAACAGTCAGTGTAATTTTTGCAACATTGATGACTCTCGGAGGTCTTTTCGAATTTATCTTTCTCCGTAAGATCGAGAATAGGTTGCTGATACCTATTGATAAACTAAAAAACGGTGTGGAAGAAATCGCAAAAGGCAACTACAATGTAAAAATTGAAAGTAATATACAAAGTGAAATCAGCTTGTTGATAGATTCCTTTAATGATATGGCTCAAAAGCTTCAGGAAAGCGAGAAGATAAAAAATGAATACGAGGAAAACAGAAAGAACCTGATTGCTAATATTTCACACGACTTAAAAACTCCCATAACATCAATTCAAGGATATATTGAAGCAATAACGGAAGGCAATGCTGCATCTTCTGAAAATATCAATAAATACCTTAAAATTATATACAACAATACTGCCTACATGAATAAACTAATTGATGACCTATTTTTATTTTCCAAATTGGATATGGAAAAACTGGAATTCCAGTTTGTTGAGTTGAGTGTAAAGCCTTTTGTAAGTGACTTAATGGAAGAATTTAAGATTGAACTTGAGGAAAGAAATGTCCAATTTGAATATATTGACAATTTAGATGTAGAATGTCGCTTTATCATAGATAGAAAAAGGATTCACCAGGTATTTAAAAACATTATCGGCAATGCATTGAAATATGGTCCTGAGCAAAACTTATCCATAAAGGCTGAGCTTAATAAGAAAGATGGCTATGCGCGCATAAGTATAAAGGATAATGGTCCTGGGATTTCTGAAGATAAGCTTCCACATATCTTTGAAAGGTTTTACCGCATCGATACTGAGCGAACAAAGGATTTTATAAGTACAGGCTTAGGACTTGCTATTGCAAAGGAGCTTATTGAGTCTCATAAAGGAATAATAACTGCATCCAGCAAGGAGAATGAAGGCACCTGCTTTACTATAATGATCCCAGTTTTATAAACTGATCTTTATTATAATAAATAACTATTTTATATCTTCACAGGAGAAAAGAGGTATCGGTATGAAAAACATTTTAATAATTGAGGATGATATAAATATAGCCGAATTGGAACGAGACTATCTAAAGCTGAACGGATATAAGGCTGATGTGGTTCATGACGGAGGAATCGGATTGCAGAAAGCAATTTCGTCTGTTTATGATGTAATAATCGTTGATTTGATGCTTCCTAACAAGAATGGATATGAAATAATTCAAGAAGTCAGAAAAAAACTTGAAATTCCAATTATCGTCGTTTCAGCTAAAAGTGAGGATATCGATAAAATAAGAGGACTTGATTATGGAGCGGATGATTATCTGACAAAGCCTTTCAGTCCTGCTGAACTTATGGCCAGGATCAAATCTCATCTAAAAAGGTATGAAAGGCTGAAAGGTAAAAATGTATCAACAGAAATAATAAATCATGGTGGTTTGGAAATCAACACCGCTTCTCACAAAGTCTATATTAACGGTAAAGAAGTTCAAATGACAACAAAGGAGTATGAGCTTTTGTTCTTCCTTGCTTCGAACCCGAACATCGTTTTTACCAAGGAACATATTTTTGAAACAATATGGGGCGATGAGTATTATGGAGATACAGCAACTGTGCCTGTTCATATTCAAAAGATCAGAAAGAAGATAGAAAAGGATCCCTCCAATCCCCAATTTATTGAAACATTATGGGGAACGGGTTATCGTTTTAATTCCATCTAGGTTCTGGTGAATGAATATGTTTTTATTGGCAAAATATTATACGCGTTTCAAATAAAGATATATAAAAAGCAATTAATCTTTTACATTTGCCTATCACAAAATAACGTTAAAGCGTTCGTTATTTTGCTCCGTCAAATGTAAGATTAATAGTGCTTTTTATATAGTTTACTGTAAAGTTATGCATCAATTCACTCAAAAAACGCCTTTTTCAGCTGTACTGAGCATTTATATAAGTTGCGAAAAAGATTTTACAATAAAAATGCATTTAATACGTGCGCATTTTTCCAGTTCGATATCTATACTTTACAGTAAACTATCCATAGTATAGAGGATCTGTATCCTAATAGTCAGCTGACGACTTGTTAAAGTTCTTTGCAATAATCACTATGTCTTTTAGATTAATAGCCT